>NZ_SOFX01000036.1:0-117537 GCF_004402745.1 Cryobacterium sp. TMN-39-2 | reverse complement strand
CAGCCGGGGTGCGCGGGGCCGTGGCGGCGGGAGCGGCGTCGGCCGGCGCATCCGTGCTGCCGCCGTCGACGCCGATGCGGCGCTCGAGACGTTCGACGCGGGCGAGGGCGCCGCGGGTGCTGTCGTCGGCGGCGGGGATGAGCACGCGCGCGATCATCAGCTCGAGGTGCAGGCGCGGCGAGGTGGCGCCGGTCATCTCGGTGAGGGCGGCGTTGAGGATGTCGGCGGTGCGGCTCAGCTCGGCGGGACCGAACTTGGACGCCTGCACGTGCATACGGTCGAGTTCGTCCTGCGGCACGCCACGGAGCACGGCCGCGGCGGCGGCGGCGCTGGTGGCGGCGACGATGATGAGGTCGCGCATGCGCTCGAGCAGGTCTTCGACGAAGCGGCGGGGATCCTGACCGGTCTGGATGACGCGGTCGACGGCGTCGAACGCGGCCGAGGAGTTGCGGGCGGCGATGGAGTCGATGGCGTCGTCGAGCAGGGTCGCGTGGGTGTAGCCGAGCAGGGCCACGGCGCGCTCGTACTCGATCGCGTCGGTCTCGGAGCCGGCCATGAGCTGGTCGAGCAGCGAGAGGGTGTCGCGGGGCGAGCCGCCGCCGGCACGCACCACGAGCGGCAGCACGCCGGGCGCCACGGTCATGTTCTCGCTGTCGCAGAGCTGCTGCACGTAGTCGAGCATGGGCGCCGGCGGCACCAGCCGGAACGGGTAGTGGTGGGTGCGCGAGCGGATGGTGCCGATGACCTTCTCGGGCTCGGTGGTGGCGAAGATGAACTTCACGTGTTCCGGCGGCTCTTCCACGATCTTCAGCAGCGCGTTGAAGCCCTGCGGGGTGACCATGTGCGCCTCGTCGAGGATGAAGATCTTGTAGCGGTCGCGGGCGGGCGCGAAGATGGCGCGTTCGCGGATGTCGCGGGCGTCGTCGACACCGTTGTGGCTGGCCGCGTCGATCTCGACCACATCGAGGGAGCCGCTGCCGTCGCGGGAGAGCTCAACGCAGCTGGGGCAGACGCCGCAGGGGGTGTCGGTGGGGCCCTCTGCGCAGTTGAGGCAGCGGGCGAGGATGCGGGCGGAGGTGGTCTTGCCACAGCCGCGGGGTCCGCTGAAGAGGTAGGCATGATTGACCCTGTTGGTGCGCAGGGCGGTCATGAGTGGATCGGTCACCTGGGACTGACCGATCATTTCGGCAAAAGTCTCTGGCCGGTAACGGCGATACAGGGCGGTAACCACGAGGTCAATCGTACTTGCTGCCACTGACACCCCGGTTGGTTGGTGCACAGGTCGGCGCAGGCGCATCCGCCCGGCTCGGCCGGCGGTACCTAAAGGCGGAGCGAGCCCGCGCGGATCAGGAGTAGTACAGGGCGACCGGGCGACCGTCTATCTGGCGCACGTCGACCTTGGTGTCGTAGACCGCCTCGAGAACCTCCGGGCGCATGATCTCGGCCGCGCCGGCATCCGCCACGACCCGGCCATCGCGCATGGCGACGATGCGGTCGGAGTAGGTGGCGGCGAAGTTGATGTCGTGCAGCACCACGATGACACGTTTGCCGAGCTCGTCGGCCATTCGGCGCAGCAGCTTCATGATCTCGGTCATGTGACGCAGGTCGAGGTTGTTCAGCGGCTCGTCGAGCAAGATGTACTTGGTGTCCTGCGCGAGCACCATGGCGATGAACGCCCGCTGCCGTTGCCCGCCGGAGAGCTCGTCGAGGAACCGGTTGCGAAAGTCATCGAGCTCGAGGTAGTCGATGGCCCGGTCGACGTGGTCGCGGTCGGTGACCGCGAGGCGTCCCTTCGAGTGCGGGAAACGGCCGAACTCGACGAGGTCGTGCACGGTGAGGCGCGCGGCGATGTGGTTGTCCTGGCGGAGCACGGCGAGGGTCTTCGCGAGGTCGCTCGACCGGGCGGTGGCCACGTCCGAACCGTCCACGGCGACTCTGCCCGCCTCGGGACGGATGAGGCGCCCGACGACACCGAAGAGGGTTGACTTGCCGGCACCGTTGGGGCCGATGAGCGCGGTCACCCCCTCAGCACCGAAGGCGATGCTCACCTCATCGAGCACGGTGTGGCCGTTGTAGCGCTTGCTGACGCCGTCGAGCACGATCATCGCGCCCCCTTTCGCAGAACCAGATAGAGGAAGAAGAGCCCGCCGGCGAACTCGATGATCATCGAGAGGCTGCCGCCGAGGTTGAACACCTGCTCGAGCACGATCTGGCCGCCGAGCAGGCAGATCACCCCGATGAGCACGGCCGTCGGCAGCGTCCACACGTGGCGGAAGGTGCCGGCGTAGGAGTACGCGAGGTTAGCGACGATGAGGCCGAAGAACAGGATCGGCCCGACCAGAGCGGTCGACGCGGCGATCATCACCGACACGATGGTGAACAGCATCAGCAGGGTGCGCCGATGGTTCACCCCCAGTCCGACCGCCGCCGGCTCCCCCAGGGTCAACACATCGAGGATGCGCAGCAGCGGCAGGACGGCGGCGCAAGCGAGCAGCACCACGGCGCCGGTGAGCAGCAACAGGGTCTCGTCGGGGCGGGTCAGCGACGCGAACATCGCGTCGGACAGCACCTGGAAGTCCAGCGGGTCGAGCATCCGCTGCATCCACTCGGTGAAGCTGCGGAAAAGAGTGCCCAGCACAATGCCGACCAGCAGCATCAGGTGGATCGAGCGGCGTTTGCCGCCGAACAGCCAGGTGAACAGGAACACGCTGAACGCCACCATCACCACGACCTGTACGAGCCAGAGGGTGAGTGGGTCGGCGCCCAGGAACGACGCCGAGCCGAGGAAGAACACGATCACCGTGGAGACGAGCACGTAGAAGGCGTCGAACCCCATGATCGACGGGGTGAGGATGCGATTCTGCGTGATGGTGTGGAACACCACGGTGGACACGCCCACCGCGGTGGCGACGAGCAGCATGGCGAGCACGGTGAGGCTGCGGATCTTGACCGCGAAGGCCAACGAGCCGGGCACATCCGTGAAGAAATACACCGCGACCAGGGTGAGCGCCACGACCGCGAGCAGGGCCAACCGCAGCCCGGGGCGGGCCCAGAGCGCGCCGAGCCGGGCGGGCGCCGGCGTGCGGCCGGTGACGGTGTCAGTGAGCACGACCCCTCCTTCGCAGTAGCAGCCAGAGGAACAGGGCCGCGCCGATGATGCCCACGATGACCGACAGCGGGATCTCGTAGGGGAAGCGCACCAGCCGGGCGATGATGTCGCAGGCGATCACGAACACGGCGCCGAGGCCGGCGATCCACGGGATGGACCGGCGCGCGTTGTCGCCGATGATGAGGCTGACCACATTGGGCACCACCAGGCCGAGGAACGGGATCACCCCGGAGGTCACGAGGACCGACGCCGTGATGAGGGCGACGATGACCATGCCCACGGCCACGACGCGGCGGTAGTCGAGGCCGAGGTTGGTGGCGAAGTCCTCGCCCATGCCGATGACGCTGAACCGGTCCGCGGCGAACCAGGCCACGACCACCATGGCCCCGGCGATCCAGACGAACTCGTAGCGGCCCTGCATCACCGAGGCGAAACTGCCCTGTGACCACTGCCCGAGCGACTGGAGCAGGTCGAGCCGATACGCGAAGAACACCGTGACCGACCCGACGATGCCGCCGAGCATGATGCCCACCAAGGGCACGAGCACCAACTGGCGCACGGGCACCGCGCGCACGACCCTCAGGAACACCCAGGTGCCCAGCAGCCCGAACACCGCGGCGACGGCCATCTTGCCGACCACCGCCATCCCGGGGCAGAAAACGGTGCTGATCAGCATTCCGAGTGTCGCGAATTCGGTGACCCCGGTGGTGCCGGGCTCGACGAACCGGTTTCGCACCAGCATCTGCATGATCAGGCCGGCGATGCCCAGGGAGGCGCCGGCCAGGAGAACGGCGACGGTGCGCGGGATGCGGCTGGTCACCAGGAGGAACGCCGCACTACTGTCGGGCCCGCCGGTGAGCAGCGCCAGCGGCGAGACATCGGAGACCCCGATGAACAGGCTCGCGATCGCGAGGATCCCGAGGATGGCGCCAATGAGCACCCCCACCCCGGTGCGCCGCGGACGGGCGGGCACCGGGGTGGGGGTGCGACGGGTGAGGAGGTCGGTCACAGTGTGCGGGCGATCCCGGGGGTCACTCGGCGATCTGCAGGACGTCGTCGATCATCAGCTGGGTGGTGGTGATGCCGCCGAACACGATGTACCAGGCGGTGGGGTTGAGGTAGACGATCTGGTCTCGCTGCGCGGCGGTGGTCTGCTTGACGATCGGGTTGTCGAGAACGGTCGCGGCCGCCTGGGCGTCCTCGGTGCCGGTCGCGGCGTCACGGTCGACGACCCAGAGGTAGTCGGGGTTCTGCTCGAGCAGGAACTCGAACGAGACCGGCTCACCGTGGGTGGCCGCCTCGATCTCTTCGACGACGGGCGTGACGCCGAACACGTCGTAGATCAGGCCGCCGCGGGCGTTGCGCCCGGTGGCGTCGGCGCCGGCGGGGGCCATGGCGTTGAGCTTGCCGCCGGAGACCATCAGGCCCAGGCCGGTGCCGGCATCCGCCGTCACGGCCTGTGCGTCGGCGATACCGGCCTCGAGGTCGGCCAGGGCAGCCGCGGCCTCGTCCTGAGCGCCGAGCACCTCACCGAGGAACTCGGTGTTGCGCTCGAGAGTCTCGAGGAACGAGCCGCTGATGCTCAGGTCGACGGTGGGCGCGATCGCGCTGAGGTCTTCGTAGAGCGCCGCCGAGCGGCCGCCGATGACGATGAGGTCGGGCTGCTCTGCTTCGATCGCGATGAGGTCGGCCTCGAAGAGAGTGCCCGCGTTGAATGCGTCGCTGGTCAGGTGCTCCTGCAGGTAGTCGGGCACCGAGTCCAGCGGGGCGCCGGAGATCTCGCCGCCGAGGGCACCGATGGTGTCGAGGCTGGCCATGTCGAACACCACGATGTTCTTGGGGTTGGTGGGCACCTCCACCGTGGTCGGCTCGTACTGCGGGTCTTCGTCTTCGCCGGCGATGTTGCGGTCCCACGAGAACGACACCGTCGTGGCCGCGGGGGTTGCGGCGGTGCCGGCAGTGCCGGCGTCGGCCTCGGTTGACGCGCAACCGCCGAGGATCAGCGCGGAGGCCAGGGCGAACGAGAGGGTCGCGAGAGGGCGGGTGAGGGACATCGGCGGGGCCTCCTGAGGCACTTAGGTTAGGCAATCCTTACTGGACCTTGGTTAGGGTAACCTAAGCTCTCAGAGATTGTCCAATGCGCACCCATGGCGCCGGACCCGCCGAGCCCGCCGAGCACGCCGAGCACGCGAGGCGGCGCAACCGTGCCCGAATCGGACAATTGCACCCGGCGTACCGGGTGCAATTGTCCGCTCGGGGAACAGTTGGGCGGGTTAGAAGTCGGTGTGGCCGAGGTCGGGGCGGGGGACGAAGCGGGCGAGGGTGCTCTCGGTGCCGTGCAGGCAGAGGATGACCAGCTCGTTGTCGGCCCGCAGCACCGGGCCGGGCACGTAGAGGGTGGTCTGCGGGCCTCGGTCCCAGAACCGGCCGAGGTTGAACCCGTTGATCCAGGCCTGGCCCTTGCCCCAGCCGGCGGTGCTGAGGAACAGGTCAACGCCGGGCTCGGCGGTGAACCGTCCGCGCACGAAGGCGGGACCGCTGAGCGAGCCGGAACCGGCGAGATCGAGGGCGAAGCGGGCGCTGCCGGATGCGACGAACCCGTCGACGTCGAGCGGCAGCACCTGCCAGTCGGCCAGGGTGACGCCGTCGAGGGTGGCCGGGCCGATCAGGCCCTTGTCCTCGCCGATGCGCGGGCCGTAGTTGACCCGGCCCTGGTCCTCCACGAGCAGGTCGAGGCGCTCCCCCGGCGGTAGGCCGATCGAGCGGTCGTGGTGGTCGCGCTGCAGCACACCGACGGGGTTGCCGTCGACGAAGACCTGGGCGCGGTCGCGCACCTCGCCGAAGGACAGTACCCGGGCACCCGGAGTCAGTCGGCTGCGGTACAGGGCGAACCCGGTGTACTGGCCGAGGGCATCCATGCTGGGAAGCCCGGTGGTCGGAGCGGCGCTTATGTCGGCCAACGCGGGTAGCGCGTCCCACAGCGACACGAACTCGTCGAGGGCGACCTCGAAGGCCGGGGCGGGCACGGCCGGGGCCGGCAACGACCCGGTCACCGCCGCGTACTTGGCGAGCACCTCGCGGAAGGCGAGGTACTTGGCGGTGACCTCACCGCTCTCCGAGAGGGGCGCGTCGTAGTCGTATGAGGTAACCGTGGGCTGGAACACGCCCTTGTCGTTGGCGCCGTTGGTGAAGCCGAAGTTTGTTCCGCCGGTGAACATGTACAGCGACACGCTGGCGCCGGTGGCGAGCAGGTCGTCGAGTTCGCGGGCGGAGTCCTCGGCGGAGGTGGTGTGGTGGTGCGCACCCCAGTGGTCGAACCAGCCGTTCCAGAACTCGGCGCACATCAGCGGGCCGGTGCTCTGGTGGCGGCGGAGCACCGCCAGGCGCTCGGTGGCGCGGGAGCCGAACGAGCCGGTTTTATGCAGGTCAGGCAGGCTGCCGTCGGAGAGCATCTGGTCGGTGGGCTGGTCGATGGTGGTTAGCGGCACCGTGATGCCGCCGGCCCGGTTGAGCTCGACGAGCGCGCGCAGGTAATCCTTGTCGTCGCCGTAGGCGCCGTACTCGTTCTCGATCTGCACCAGGATGACCGGACCGCCCCGGTCGATCTGCCGGGACGCCACGATCGGCAGCAGCTGCTCGAAGTACTCGGCCACGGCCGCCATGTAGAGCGGCTCGTTCCGCCGCACCCCCACGGCCGGGTCGGTGAACAGCCAGCCGGGCAGGCCGCCGTTGTCCCACTCGGCGCAGATGAACGGGCCGGGCCGCACGATGGCGTACATGCCCTCGGCGGCGATCAGGTCGAGAAAGCGGGCCAGGTCCAGCTGGCCCACGGTGTCGAAACCGCCACGAGCCGGCGAGTGCGCGTTCCAGGCCACGTAGGTCTCGATGGTGTTCAGGCCCATCAGGCGGGCCTTGTGGATGCGGTCGGCCCAGTGATCCGGGTGCACCCTGAAATAGTGGATGGCCCCGGCGAGCACCCGGAACGGCTCACCGTTGAGGAGGAAGTGCTCGTCGCCGATCTCGAACGCGCCCATGATCAGGCGGCCGTTCGGGCGCGGCCGAGCACGGCGACGCCGGTGGCCGGGAGGGTGAGCGAGTCCGCGGCGAGGGTGCTGCCGCCGAGGTCGACGGCCACGAGCGTGCCGTCGGCCTTGCCCAGCGGCACGGTCACTGCCCTGTCGGAGTGGTTGATGTAGAAGAGAAACTCCATGTCGTCGGACTGACGCAAGGCGAGCTGCACGATGCCATGCACGGCATCCGGCAGCGGTGAGACGATGTGGGCGGCGGCGGCGAACCGGCCGACCAACGCCACCAACGCGTCGGGGTCGAGGACCGTGGCGACGAAGCTGGCCCGGCCGCCGGACTCCGTCGAGACCACGCGGCTGGTCACCGCCGGCACACCGGGGAACGGGCCGTCCTGGAAGCGGGCGAGCACCTGGACGTCGGAGGCCACGGTGACGTCGTGGGTGAGCAGCGACCCCGTGGACCCGGCCGGCAGGTCGCCGGACAGGCCGACGGTCTGGCCCGGCTGCAGGCCGCCGAACTCCTCGGCGCGCACGCCGAGCAGCTCGCGGAACGCGCCGGGGTAACCGCCGGGGTGGATGTGGTCGTCGGCGTCGGCAATGCCGGAGAACACGCCGACCACCAAGTGGCCGCCGGTGCGGGCATAGTCGGCCAGGGCATCCGCCAGCGGCTGCGGCACGATGTAAAGCATCGGCGCGATGACGAGGTCGTACCCGGCGAGGCCGTGACCGTTCAGCACCGACCGGGCCGGCACAATGTCGGCCTGCAGGCCATTGGTGAGCGCGGCGGTGTACCAGGCCATGGCCTCGGCCTTGTAGCGCAGCAGCTCGGTGGGGTGCGAGTCGAGTTCGGAGGCCCACCAGGAGTCCCAGTCGAAGAGGATGCCGATGCGGGCCTGCTTGGTGCGGCTGCCGGCGACCTCGGCCAGGGAAGCGAGTTCTCCGCCGAAGCGGGTGACGCTCCGGAACACCGAGCTGTTCTCCCCCGCGTGCGGGAGCATCGCGGAGTGGAACTTCTCGGCGCCGGCCAGGGACTGGCGCCACTGGAAGAAGCAGATCGCGTCGGCGCCGTGGGCCAGGTGGGTGAGGCTGTCCCGGCGCAGCTGGCCGGGGGTTTTGGCCTGGTTCACCGGCTGCCAGTTGACGGCGCTGGTGGAGTGCTCCATTAGGAACCACGGCTCCCGGCCGGATATCTGGCCGGTGAGGTTGGCCGAGAACGACAGCTCCTCGAACGCGGCGGGGTCGGCCACGAGCAGGTAGTGGTCGTTGGAGACCAGGTCGATCTCGCCGGCCCAGTCGGCGTAGTCCATGCCGCGGGACTCGCCCATCACCATGAAGTTGGTGGTGATCGGCACGTCGGGCGTGATCTGGCGCAGGACCTCTCGCTCGGCGACGAGGTAGCCCTTGAGAGCGTCGCTGGAGAACCGGGCGAAGTCGAGCTGCTGGGTGGGGTTCGGATGCGTCGCGGCCAGCCGCGGCGGCAGGATCTGGTTCCAGGAGGTGTAGTTCTGCGACCAGAAGGCCGTGCCCCAGGCCCGGTTGAGTTCGGTGAGGGTGCCGTAGCGGGCCTCGAGCCAGGCGCGGAACGCCGCTGCCGCGTCGTCCGAGAAGTCGTAGACGTTGTGGCAGCCGAGCTCGTTGCTGATGTGCCACATCGACAGGGCCGGGTGGTCGGCGTAGCGTTCGGCCATTTTCTCGACCAGGGCCAGCGCGTAACGGCGGAACACCGGTGAGGTGGGACGCCACTGCTGGCGGCCGCCCGGCCAGATGGTTTCGCCGACCCGGTTCACCGGCAGCACCTCCGGGTGCAGCTCGGTGAGCCACGGCGGCGGGCTGGCGGTGGCGGTGGCCAGGTCGACGGCGATGCCGTTGGCGTGCAAGAGATCGATGGCGCGGTCGAGCCAACCGAAATCCCAGCTGTCCGGGGTGGGCTGCAGCAGCGCCCAGGAGAAGATGCCGACGCTGACGATGTTGACACCGGCCTCGCGCATCAGGCGCATGTCTTCGGCCCAGACCTCTTCGGGCCACTGTTCGGGGTTGTAGTCGGCGCCGTAGCCGATGCGGGCGGCGTCGGCGGGCAGGCTCTCGGTGCCGTCGGCGAGGGTGTGCGCCTCGGGCCAGCGCACCCAGCGACGCTCGATGGTCGAGACCGTGCTCACGGCGCTCATGCTGCAGCCTTGGCGGCCAGACGCACGATCGACCAGGACAGCGCGGGCAGCACGACCGTGGCGGCGGTGCCGTCGTCGGCCAGTGTCACATCCGTCAAGTCGACCGGGTGCACGGTGTCTTGATGATCAACAGTGTTGGTGGCGAACCGGTCACCACCCTCCGGCGCGAACAGGCTCTGCGCTGAGAGCACCGAGTCAGCGGGGGCGCCGGCCAGGTCTACCTCGAGGGTGAGCGGGTCGGAGCTGGAACGGTTGACAAGGAACAAGACGATCTCCTCGTCGGTAGCGGTCACCGCGGCATCCGATAGGTCGACGGTGCCGTGTTCCCTGGTGTCGTAGGTGTCGGAGTGGATGGTGGCGGCCAGCACGTCGCCGTGGGCGGCGGTTGCGGTGAGGGCGAACGGGAAGAAGGTGGTCTGGCGCCAGGCCGGACCGCTGGGCTCGGAACGGATCGGCGCGATGACGTTCACGAGCTGGGCGAGGTTGGCCATGCTGACCCGATCGCTGTTCCGCAGCAGGGAGATCAGCAGGGACCCCACCACCACGGCGTCGCTGACGTTGTATTCGTCCTCGATCAGGCGCGGCTGCGTGTTCCAGTCGCCGGTGAACAGGGGTTCCTTGTCGACCTCGTTGAACCGGGTCTGGTACCAGACGTTCCACTCGTCGACGCTGATGCCGATGGATTTGTCGAGGCCCTGCGCCACGGTGACCTCGTCGATGATCTGGGCGACGTCGCCGATGAAGCGGTCAAGGCCCACGCCGGAGGCGAGGAAACTGCCGAGGTCGCCGGGCTTTTCCTCGTAGTAGGCGTGCAGGGAGATATGGTCGACGAGCTCCGCGGTGTGCTCGAGAACGGTGCGTTCCCAGCTGCCGAAGGTGGGCATCTCGGCGTTGGAGCTGCCGGCGACGACGAGTTCGATGGTGGGGTCGACCCACTTCATCACGCGGGCGGTTTCGGCGGCGAGGCGGCCGTATTCCTCTGCGGTCTTGTGGCCGATCTGCCAGGGGCCGTCCATCTCATTGCCCAGGCACCAGACGCGGATGCCGAACGGTTCGGTGCGGCCGTTGGCTTGGCGCTGGCCGCTGAGCGCGGTGCCGGCCGGGTGGTTGGAGTATTCGAGCAGGGCGGCGGCCTCGGCGATGCCCCGGGTGCCCAGGTTCACGGCCTGCATGATCTCGACGCCGGCGCTCTCGGCCCAGTCGGCGAATTCGTGCAGGCCCACTTCGTTGGTCTCCACGGAGTGCCAGGCCACATCCAGGCGCGTGGGGCGGTCGGGGCCGACGCTGTCTTCCCAGCGGAAACCCGATACGAAGTTGCCGCCCGGGTAGCGGATCAGGCTGGGGTTCAGCTCACGCACGAGGTCCAGCACGTCTTGGCGGAAGCCATCCGCGGTCGCGGTGGGGTGCCCGGGTTCGTAGATACCCGTGTACACCGAGCGGCCCATGTGCTCGACGAACGAACCGAAGAGCCGGGGTGAGACGGGGGCCACGATGTCGTCGCGGGAGATGCTGAGCCGGGCGTGAAACACGAAGGAGATCCTCTGGTTGGAAGCTGATGGTGCGCAAAGGGTGGGCCGTCCGGTCGGACGGGCCCACCCTGTGCCGCTGCGTTACTCGGTGACCGTGAAGCCCTGCTCGTTGCCGTAGGCGACGATGGCCTTCTGCCAGTCGGTCAGGCCCGTGTTGAGGTCGGACTTGTCGGCGTAGGACTGGCCGACGGTGTCGGAGAAGATGCTGTTCGAGTAGACCTGGAACGGCAGGTAGCTCCAGCCTTCGACGACGTCCTTGGCGGACTGGACGAGGACCTCGTTGATCTTCTGGCCGCCGAAGTACTCGCTCTCGGCGCCGAGGAACTCCTCGGACTCGAGGTCGGCGACGGTGGACGGGAAGCCGCCGGCGTCGATGGAGATCTGGGTGCCTTCCCCGGAGTTCATGAACTCGACGAAGCCGGCCGCGGCGAGCTTGTTCTTGCTCTGGGCGAGCACGGCGTCGCCGCCGCCACCGTTCTCGGCGCTGGCGGTGTCGCCGGCCTCATAAACGGGCAGCGGGGCCACACGCCAGTTTCCGGAGGCTTCCGGCACGCCGGATTCCAGGTTGCCGGGCATCCAGGCGCCGATGTTGAGGGTGGCGATGGTGCCGTCGCCCAGTCCCCGGTACCACTCGTCGCTCCAGCTGGTCGTCGGTGCGATGAGGTCCTTCTCGAGCAGCTGGTTCCAGGTGTCGGCGAACTTCTTCGACCCCTCGTCCTGCAGGTTGATCTCGACGTTCGTGGAGTCGGTGGTGGTGAACGGCTGGCCGCCGGCCTGCCAGATCATGCTGGTGGCGAAGCCCGCGTCGCCGGTGTCGTTGGTGATGTAGGCGTTCGGGTTGGCCGCGTGGAGTTTCTCGGCGGTGGCGATGTACTCGTCCCAGGTGGTGGGCACGGTCAGGCCGTACTGGTCGAACACGGCCTGGTTGTAGAACATGGCCATGGGGCCGGAGTCCTGCGGCAGGGCGTAGACGCCGCCGTCGAGGTTCACCGATCCCCAGGTGCTGGCGGTGTACTGGTCTTCGAGGGAGTCCAGACCGAAGTCGCTCAGGTCGACGAGGGCCTCGGAGAGAGCGAACTGCGGCAGCGCGTAGTACTCGATCTGGGCCACGTCGGGTGCGCCGGAGCCGGCCTTGATGGCGTTCTGCAGCTTGATGTACTGGTCGTTGCCGGTGCCGGCGTTGACCACGTCGACCGTGACGTTGGGGTACTTCTTTTCGAATGCGGTGGCGATGTCTTCCACGGCCGGGGCCCAGGCCCAGACGGTGAGGGTGGTCTCCTCCTGCAGGGCGGCCTCGATGTCGGCGGCGGTGCCGGTCTCGGCTCCGCCTCCGCCGGTGGAGGCGCAGGCGGCCAGGGAGACGCTCAGGGCGAGTCCGGTGGCGACGGCGAGTGCGGTGCGGCGCAGGCGCGTGTTGCTGTGTGGTGCTTTCATTGGGGTGCCTTTCACTTCCTTGTAAACGGATGTTCGGTGCTGCGGATGACGGATGGTGCGGGGTGGATCGGTAGTGGGGCTACGACTTGACGGAGCCGGCGGCGAGGCCGGACTGCCAGTAGCGCTGTAGGAACAGGAACGCCACGACGATCGGCACGATCGTGAGCAGCGACCCGGTGATGACGAGGTTGTAGATGACGTCGCCGCCCACGGTCTGGGCCTGCATGTTCCACTGCTTCAGGCCCACGGTCAGCGGGTACCAGGTGGGTTCGCTGAGCATGATCAGGGGCAGGAAGTAGTTGTTCCAGGTGGCCACGAGGGTGAACAGGAGCACCGTGACGAGGCCGGGGGCCAGCAGCTTGAGCGAGATGGTGAAGAAGGTGCGGAACTCGCCCGAACCATCCATTCGCGCGGCCTCGAGAACTTCGGTGGGCACCGCGTCCATGGCGTAGGTCCAGATCAGGTAAAGGCCGAACGGGCTGATCAGCGAGGGCAGGATGACCGCCCACGGGGTGTTGGTGAGGCCCATCTGGCTGAACATGAGGAAGGTCGGCACCGCCAGGGCCGTGCCGGGGATGGCCACGGCGCCGAGCACGACGGCGAAGACGGCCTTCTTGCCGGGGAAGTTGAACTTGGCCAGGCCGTAGCCGCCGAGCGCCGCGAGGAAGGTGGCGCCGCCGGCGCCGACGACGACGTAGAGCACCGTGTTGCCGAACCAGCGAACGAAGACGCCGTCGTTGTAGGTGAGGGTGGCGACGATGTTGTCCCAGAGGGCGAAGTCGCCAGAGAACCAGAGGCCGAACGAGTTGAGCAGCTCGGCCTGGGTCTTGGTGGAGTTCACAAACAGCCAGAACAGGGGCAGCAGGCTGTAGATCAGCAGGGCGCCCATGATGATGGTGAGAATGATGGACTTCTTGGTGTGCAGGCCCTGGTTGGACTTGCCGGCCTTCTTCTCGCTGGTGTAGCGGGACATCCGCGGGGCTTTCGCCCGTGCGGCGGGGGCGTGGGTCTGGTCAGTCGTCGACATGTCAGGCCTCCTTCCTGGAACCGGAGTTCTGCACGATGTAGGCGATGACGGCGGTGATGAGGCCGACGATGATCGCGATGGTGGCCGAGTAGTTGTACTGCTGACCCGAGAACGACAGGTTGTAGGCGTACATGTTCGGCGAGAAATAGGTGGAGATGGTGTTGGGTGCCAGAGACTGCAGGATGCTGGGCTCGTTGAACAGCTGGAAGCTACCGATCACCGAGAAGATGCCGCCGATGACGATGGCGGGGCGCAGCGCCGGCATCTTGATGCTGCGGATGATGCGGAACGCGTTGGCGCCGTCGAGCGAGGCGGCCTCGTAGAGATCGGTGGGGATCACTCGGAGGGCGGCGTAGAACAGGATCATGTTGTAGCCGATGAATTCCCAGGTGACGATGTTGCCGATCGCGGCGAGCACCCAGGTGTTGCCCAGCGGGTTGGGGATGGCGATCGAGAAGAACTCATTGAGGTTGCCGACCAGGCCGAACTTGGTGCCGTACATGAAGCCCCACATGAGCGTGGCGACCACGGCGGGAACCGCGTACGGCAGGAAGATCGCGATGCGGAAGAAGCTGGACAGGTGCAGGCGGGCACTGTCGATGGCGAGGGCGGCGAAGAGTGCGATGCCGAGCATGATCGGCACCTGCACGACGAAGAACAGGGTGACCCGGCCCATCGACTCCCAGAACTTGGGATCGGTGAGCGCCTGGCCGTAGTTCTCGAAGCCGACGAAGGAGTTGCCGCCGACCAGCTGGTCCTTGAAGAAGGACAGGTAAATCGAGTACAGCACCGGGGCGATCAGCACGAGGGCGAAAACGATCATGAACGGGCCGATGAACTTCCAGCCGGTCCAGTCGCGCTTCTGCACGTGGGGCTTGGGCTTGCGGCGGTTCGGCTGGGCCCGTGCACTGCGTGTCTGGCCACTGGGGGGGAGTGTTGACAGCGTCGTCATGCCTTTTTCTCTGACTCGGTATGGTGATGCAACGGACGGTGAATCTGACGGCATGTTTACGTAAACATGACGTGTAAGCACGCTAGCATGTTTACGTAAACATACGGAAATCTTTTTTCGGGACCGGGGAGGGCACGTGGCAACGGCGAGCACGACAGACGGTTCTTCGGCCGCTCCCCCGGCCCGCGCGCAGCGCCTGCCGTCGATGGCGGATGTGGCCGCGCTGGCCGGCGTCTCCTCTCAGACCGTCTCCCGGGTGGTGAACGGTCGCAGCAACGTCGACGCCGACACCCGCGACCGGGTGCTCGCCGCCATGGACGAGATCGGCTACCGGCCCAACAGCGCCGCCCGCGCGCTGAAGTCGGGCAAGTTCAGCACCATCGGCGTGATCATGTTCGGCCTGTCCAGCTTCGGCAACATGCGCACCCTCGACGCTGTCGCCACGGCCTCCGCCGAGGCCGGCTACTCGATCACCCTGATCCCGGTGGCGCTGCCCACCCAGGGCGCCGTCGCCGGCGCTGTGAACCGGCTCGCCGAGCAGGCCGTGGACGGCATCGTGATCATCATGGAAGCGCACATCCTGGACCGGATCGACGTGACCGTGCCGACCGGGCTGCCCGTCGTGATCGTCGATTCCGACGCCGGCGAGCGCTACACGGTGGTCGACACCGACCAGACCGAGGGTGCCCGGCTGGCCACCCAGCACCTGCTCGACCTCGGGCACCGCACGGTCTGGCACATCGCCGGGCCGGAGTCGTCGTTCTCGGCCGGGCGCCGCACGGCATCCTGGCGGGCCACGTTGAAGGCGGCCGGCGCCCCGGTGCCGCCCGTGCTCGAGGGCGACTGGAGCGCGCAGAGCGGCTACCGGCACGGGGTGGCGCTGGCCGCCGACCCGTCGGTGACGGCGATCTTCGCCTCCAACGACCAGATGGCCCTCGGCGTGATGCGGGCGATGCACGAGGCCGGCCGCTCGGTTCCGGCCGGCGTGAGCGTGGTCGGCTTCGACGACATGCGCGAGGCGGATGTTTTCTGGCCGCCGCTGACCACCGTGCACCAGGACTTCGGCCAGGTGGGGCGGCTCTGCATCGAGAAGCTGCTGCGCCAGATCGACTCCCCCGCGGCCGTGGGCCCCGGTACGACCATTGTGCCCACGCACCTCGTCGTGCGGGCGAGCACCGCGCCCCCGCCCCGCTAGGCACCCGACCCGGGGGTCGTGGGCGGCCGCACGCCCGCAAAGGCGGAGTTTGTCGGGACACGCCGTGCCACGGGCCGGCGGATGCGGCGTGTCCGCAATTTCTCCGCCCGCTACCTCCTCTACGAGGGGCTCGGTCGCCGGGTGTTGCGGCTCACGCACCGCCACATTCTCGACGAGTGGGAGACCACGTTCCTCGTGATCAAGCGCGTCGTCGAGGATGCTCAGCGGGAGCAACAGAGGCGACACGAGCACCCGCTGGAGTGACGGGAGGATACCCCCCATTGTGGGGTATCCGCTACCCCCTCCAACGTTGCTGCGTAAAGTCCCGCACCCTTTAAATAGACGGCAAAATCAGCGATTCGTCACGGAAAAAACTTAATTTCGCGGGTTCTCTCAGAGTGCTTGTAATCGCGGCTCGCAAGACAAAGGATATTCCCGAACACGACACGGACGTCGATGCCGGGCGTCGTGCACACCCCGATTTATCTAGGAGAGTCATGTCGAATACATACCCAGCATCCGTCCCGGGAAACCCCGACCTGGACACCAGCACGGCGTCCGACAGCGGAGCCGGCCCCGATGCCAAAGAACGCGCCACCGAGGTGAAGGACACCTCGGTCGCCGCTGGCCAGCACGTCGCCGGCGTCGCCAAGGACGAGTTGCACAAGGTCGGCAGCGAGACCAAGCAGCAAGCCAAGGACCTCTATCGCCAGACGCAGGGCGAACTCGCCGACCAGGCGGCCGCACAACAGAAGCGGGTCGCCGCCGGTCTCCGTTCCCTGGGCGACGAGCTGGGTGCGATGGCCGATAAGTCCGATACTCAGGGTGTGGCCAGCGATATCGCCCACCAGGCCGCCTCGCGTGCCGCCGGAATCGCCGACTGGCTCGACCAGCGCGACCCGGGCGCCCTCCTCGACGAGGTCAAGGGCTACGCCCGGCGCAGCCCCGGCATGTTCATCGGCATCGCCGCCGTCGCCGGTGTAGTGGCCGGTCGCCTGACCCGCTCGGTCATCGCCGAGGCCAAGGACTCCTCCGAGACCGCCTCGACGGGCAGCAGCACCCCGGCCACCGCGCCCACCGGCGTCGGAACCGAGTTCGGCACCGGCGCCACCACCGGAATCGACACGGCCTTCGACACCCCCACCACGCCCACCGGCACCGCCACCGGCGTAGGCACCCCGCTCACGGCGGAGTACCCGAATTACACGGAGAACCGCAATGACTGACATGCCCACGCCTTCTGAACGCAAGGCCGAAGAGACCTCACTGGGCGATCTGCTCAGTGAGGTGACACGCGACGTGTCTACTCTCATGCGCCAGGAGGTCGAACTGGCCAAAGCCGAGTTACGGCAGTCGGCCACTCGCGCCGGCAAAGGAGCCGGACTGCTCGGCGGAGCCGGCTATGCCGCCCACCTGACGGTGTTGTTCCTGTCGTTCGCGGCCTGGTGGGGGCTCGGACACGTCATCGACATCGCCTGGGCGGCCGTGATCGTTGCCGTCGTCTGGGGCATCGTGGCCGCCGTGCTCTACTCGCGCGGGCGCAAAGAGATGAAGACCATCACGGGAGCGCCCAAGACAGTCGATTCCCTGAAGCAGATTCCTGACGCACTAAAACGAAATGAGGAAAACCGATGAGCACCTATGACGAATCCAGCACCGACCCCGAGGTTCTTCGGAGCCAAATCGAAGACACCCGACGGGGCCTCGGCGCCGATGTCGACGCCCTTGCCGACAAAGTAACGCCCAGCAAGATCATGGACCGCCAGAAGGACAAGGTGCGGGGCGTGTTCAGCTCGGCCAAGGACAAGGTCATGGGCACCGCTTCCGACCTGGGCGGCTCGGTGAGCGGCGCGACCGGCAACGTATCGGGCGCCGCTCACGACGCGGCCTCCCAGGTCAAGGGCAATCCGCTGGCGGTGGGTCTCATCGCATTCGGCGTGGGTTGGCTCGCGTCGTCTCTCCTGCCCGCCAGCACCGTCGAGAAGAAGGTCGCGGCGAACGTGAAGGAGGCCGCTGAGCCACTGACCCAGGAGGTCACCGACGCGGCGAAGCAGATGGGCGAGAACCTCAAGCAGCCCCTCGCCGACGCCGCCGATGCTGTCAAGGGCACGGCCACGGATGCCGCCGACACCGTCAAGTCCGAAACGACGGCATCCGCCGACGAGGTGCGCGACACCGCCAAGCACGCCGGACAGGGCACCGCAGGCTGACGGCGAAACCCGCACCATCCGCCAGACGATCACGAGGAGTAGTACCGGTGGCCCGCAACGACGCCCGTAGCAAGAAGAACAACGCTCCCTCGCCCGACGATCCACGCAAGCCGGATTCGCCGGGCGAGGTGAAGAAGCCGTCCTGGAAGTACGCGATGCGCAAGACCATGCGCGAATTCACCGCCGACCAATGCACCGACATCGCCGCGTCGCTGACGTACTACGCGGTGCTGGCGTTGTTCCCGGCGCTGATCGCGTTGATCTCCCTGCTGGGCGTGTTCGGTCAGGGCGAGCGGTCCACCGACACCATCCTCGACCTCGTCAACGAGGTCGCCCCCGGCGGCACGGCCGACGTACTGCGCGAACCACTCGAACAGTTCAGCTCGTCACCGGCCGCCGGGTTCGCCCTGGTCTTCGGAATCGTGCTGGCTATCTGGTCGGCATCCGGCTACGTCGGCGCGTTCAGCCGGGCCATGAACCGGATCTACGAGATCGAGGAGGGCCGGCCGTTTTGGAAGCTGCGCCCGATGCAGCTGGTGGTGACCATCGTCACCATCCTGCTGATCCTCATCATGGTCGTGGTCCTGATCGTGTCAGGGCCCGTCACCGATGCCGTCAGCAGTGCCCTGGGCCTCGGCGAAACCGTGCAGATAGTGTGGTCCATCCTCAAGTGGCCGATCCTGGCTCTGGCCGCGGTGCTGATCATCGCAATCCTCTACTACGCCACCCCGAACGCCAAGCAGCCGAAATTCCGTTGGATCAGCTTGGGCGCGCTGCTGGCGTTGGTAGCCCTGGTGATCGCGTCGTTCCTGTTCGGTCTCTACGTCACCAACTTCTCCAACTACGACCGCACCTACGGCTCGCTCGCCGGTGTCGTGGTGTTCCTGCTATGGCTCTGGATCGCCAACCTTGCCCTGCTGTTCGGCGCCGAATTCGACGCCGAACTCGAGCGCACCCGCCAGCTGCAGGCGGGTATCAAGGCGGAGGAAGACATCCAGCTGCCACCGCGGGACACCCGCAAGAGCGACAAAACCGCCGAGAAGGAACGTGCCGACATCATTGCGGGGCGGCGCCTGCGCGAAGACAGCGCGGAACGCCACGACACCAAGAGCTGACCCAGCACCACCCGAATCCGACCGTTGATCCACCACGTCCCAGGAAAGGACAATTATGTATTTCCACGTGCAACGACTCATCCACGACATCGCGCAGGACGAGCCGGATCCGGCAGCGGCCAGCGCATTGCAGGAGGGCCTCGGCGGCCAGTTCGGCGAGATGCGCACCATGATGCAGTACCTGTTCCAGTCGATGAACTTCCGTGGGCCCGCAGCCAAGCCGTACCGCGACCTGATTCAGGGCATCGGCACCGAGGAGATCAGCCACGTCGAACTGATCGGCACCACCATCTCCCGGCTGGTGGACGGCTCGCCGCGCTACCAGGGCAAGGTCACCGACCCGCTGGACAAGGCCGGCTCAGGCGGAGCGATCCCGCTGGAGATCGCCCTCGACCAGGGCAACATCCACCACTACCTGGTGGGTGCGCAGGGTGCGCTGCCGGTGGACGCCGTGGGCAACCCGTGGAGCGGCAGCTACGTGTACAACTCCGGCAACCTGGTGCTCGACCTGCTCTACAACCTGATGTTGGAGTCCACCGGCCGACTGCAGAAGTGCCGCATCTACGAGATGACCGCGAACAAGACTGCACGCTCCACCATCGCTTACCTCATCGTGCGGGACCAGGCTCACGAGAACGCGTACGCCAAGGCGCTCGAGACCCTGGGTGTGCACTGGAACACTCTGCTGCCGATCCCGAAAACCAACGCGGAGAAGTTCCCCGAGGTGAAGAAGCTGCTCGACCTCAACCTGCACAGCAAGCAGTACACCTTCGACCTCGCCGGCCAGTCGGAGGCGGGCAAGATCTTCCAGGGCATGTCCCCCTCCAAGGACGGCACGAACCTGGTCGCCGACGAACAAGCTCCTGAGGGTGTGCCGTCGGTGATCGCCGGCGAAAGGATGGAGGAGTTCGCGCCCGGGTTGGATCCGGCTCTGATGGAGCTGATCCAGGCCACCGCCGACATGGAGATGGCCGAGGTGGACGTGTCGTACGGCCCGGCGAAGGCCGCGGCAAAGGCCGCGCCGAAGACCAAGTAAGAGCCGATGCCGCCTTACCGGCCGGCAGACCAAAGGGCCCCGGGACTGTGTCACCGGGGCCCTTCACTCTCGCCAGGGTAGGCGAATCAGCTCAGTGTGAGCGGGTTCCGCTCACTTGCCGAGGCCGACCTTGTCGACCCTGTGGTGGAACCGCATGCCGGCGAGGCCGCCGAGCATCGCGCCGCCGAGGCTGACGATGGCGATCGCAACGGCCGTGAGGATGCTGCCCAGGGCCAGGTCGCCCTCCTGGACCGGGATCCGCGGGAAGCTGTTGAGGTTGGCGAGCACATTGAACTGGCTTCCCGCGATAGCGGCCACAATGGCCAGAACCACGGCCACGATCAGAGCCCACAACCACACGGCGATGCCCTGCTTTGCGCCACTGAACCGCGCCATGCGGCCGGCGACATAGCCTCCGCAGAAGTAGGACACGAAGACGACGACGGCCAGGGCGATGGCACCGATCAGGCCGACGGTCGAGGCATTCTCGGCCGCGGCATCCGCCGTCTGCGCGGGGTCGGCCTGGTTGCCGAGGCCGACGGCTGCGCCGGCGCCGGCCACCAGCGCGGTGAGGAGCACGGCTGCGCCGGTGGCGGTGAGCCAGCCGAAGAAGGCCGTGCCGAACTTCATGCCGCCGAACTGCGCCTTCTGCTTGGCGACGACTTCCTGGCGGATGGTGGTGCCCGAGGTCGCCGGCGGGGCGGCGGGTTCGAGGGGGTCGGGTGCCGTGGGACGCGAGTCGTGGGATGCCGTGGGGCGCTGGTCGTTGGGTGTCATGGGGCGCGGGTCGTTGGGTGCTGACGTCATGATGTTCTCCTCTGAAGGATGGTGCGGGGTGCGGTGGGAAATCCCTGTCGGGCATCCGCCTGACATGCTCTGCTGCTTCTTAGACGGTCCGAACCCCGCACCTGTCATGCTCCAGCGTGAAGAAATCTCACTCCGGCCTGGTCAGTCGGTGTGATTCTGGTCGGCATCCCGACCACGCGGTTCGCTGCTCAACAGCAACCCGTCTGCACTGTCGGCCGACGTCGCGAGCACCTCGATCCAGGCCCGGTTGAGCCCGGGGGTCGTGGTCCCGGTGAACTTGAAATACAGCGGGATGCCGGGGTGCAGCCACAGACTGGGCTGCGCCTCGTCTGGCGCGGCCGGGTCGCTCCAGAAGAGGGCGAAGCTCTCGCCGCGGCGAAGCTTGAGCCGATGACGCTCTGCAAGTGCACCAGCGCGCGGTCCTCGAAATCGACCTCGGTGGCGCCGGAGATGAGCTTTCCCATGTCCATTTCCCCTTAGGGCTCTCGCTGCCCTGTCCTGGATGGCGGGCGCCGCTATGGGTAGGACGGTGGCGGGTCGTCAAACGTCACGCCGAATCGGAAAATCGCCCACCGGGCACGGCGGCCCGGCGCCTCCGGACGCGCGGCATGCGCTGGCGCGCCGGGGTGGTGCGGCTAGGCCGCGGTGCGCTGGGCGCGGGCCTGGTCGAACGCGCCGCCGCCGATGGGCACGATTTCCTTGCCGAGCGGCGCGAGCGAGATCGGCACCATCTTGAAGTCGGCGATGCCCAGCGGGATGCCGATGATGGTGATGCAGAGTGCGATGCCCGACACGATGTGGGCCAGGGCGAGCCACCAGCCGGCCAGGATCACCCAGATCACGTTGCCGAGGAACGAGAAGGCTCCGCTCGACGGCTTGGCGACGACGGTGCGGCCGAACGGCCAGAGCGCATAACCGGCGATGCGGAACGACGCGATGCCCCACGGGATCGTGATGATCAGGATGCAGAGCACAATGCCGGCGGCGACATAGCCGAGGAACAGCCAGAAGCCGGAGAGGACGAGCCAGATCAGGTTGAGGAGTGTGCGCACGCCGGAATTCTACTCGCGGTCGGCCGGTCGGCATCCGTTGATCGGCGTAGACCGACAGCAAAGGCGGAGATTCTCGGGACACGCCGCGCTGCGTGGCAGCGGATGCGGCGTGTCGGGAGAATCTCCGCCTTCAGGTCTCGACGAGCTCGACCAGCGGCCGAGTTGTTAGATGACCGCGCGGGTTTCGCGGGCGATCTCGAGCTCCTCGTTGGTGGGGATGACGAGCACGGTGACGCGGGACGCATCCGTCGACACAACACGGGCGACGCGCGAGAACGGGTCGTTCTTCGCCGGGTCGATCTCGATGCCGAGGCCCTCGAGGCCGCGCAGGGCGCCCTCGCGGATGATGCCGGAGTTCTCGCCGACACCGGCGGTGAAGACGATCACGTCGAGGCCGCCGAGCTGGGCCATGTAGTTGCCCACGTAGCCCCTGATGCGGTGGTAGTAGACGTCGAGCGCGGCCTGGGCCACGGCGTCGCCGGCCACGGCCGCGTCTTCGACGTCGCGCATGTCACCGTTGCCGGTGAGGCCGAGCATGCCGCTCTTCTTGTTGAGCAGGGTGTCGAGCTCTTCGATCGACAGGCCGGCCTTGCGGTGCAGGTGGAACAGCACGGCGGGGTCGATGTCGCCTGAGCGGGTGCCCATGACCAGGCCCTGCAGCGGGGTGAGGCCCATCGAGGTGTCGATCGACTTGCCACCGTCGACGGCGGTGGCGGACGCACCGTTGCCGAGGTGCAGCACGATGGTCTTCAGCTCGCTCAGGGGACGGCCGAGGAACTCGGCGGCGGCCTCTGAGACGAACTTGTGCGACGTGCCGTGGAAACCGTAACGACGGATGTCGTGCTTGGCGGCCAGCTCGGTGTTGATCGCGTAGGTGTACGCGGCCGGCGCCATGGTGAGGTGGAACGAGGTGTCGAAGACGGCCACGTGCGGCACGTCGGGGAAGTTGGTGCGGGCGGCGACGATGGCCTGCACGTGGGCGGGGTTGTGCAGCGGGGCGAGGTCGGCGAGGTCGCTGATCTGCTGCTGAACGGCGTCGTCGATCACGGTGGGGCCGGTGAAGATGGCCCCGCCCTGAACGACGCGGTGGCCCACGGCGATGAGGTTGGCGTCGGACAGCTGCGGGCCGTGCTCGGCGAACGCGGCGATCATGACGTCGAAACCGGCGGTGTGGTCGGGGATCGGCAGGTTCGCTTCCTGGCGGCCGGCCTCCGAGGCGGTGTTGGTGTGCCGGGCGTGTCCGCTGGCCTCACCGATGCGCTCGACGAGTCCGCCGGCCAGTTCGGTCTCGGTGTCGATGTCGATCAGCTGGTACTTGAACGAGGACGAACCTGAGTTGATGACGAGGATGGCGGTCATACGGCTGCCACCACCGCTGCGAGAGATGCGGCCTGAATGGCGGTGATCGCCACGGTGTTCACGATGTCCTGCACGAGGGCTCCTCTGGAAAGGTCGTTGATGGGTTTGCGCAGACCCTGCAGGACGGGGCCGATCGCCACGGCGCCAGCGCTGCGCTGCACCGCCTTGTAGGTGTTGTTGCCGGTGTTGAGGTCGGGGAAGATGAAGACGGTGGCCTTGCCGGCCACGTCCGAATCCGGCATCTTGGCGGCGGCCACGGCGGCATCCGCTGCGGCGTCGTACTGGATCGGGCCTTCGACGGCGAGGTCGGGGCGGCGTTCGCGAACGATCGCGGTGGCCTCCCGCACCTTTTCGACGTCCGCTCCGTTGCCGGAGACGCCGGTGGAGTACGACAGCATCGCGATGCGCGGCTCGATGCCGAACTCGATGGCCGTCTCCGACGCCGAGATGGCGATGTCGGCCAGCTGGGCGGCGGTGGGGTCGGGGTTGACCGCGCAGTCGCCGTAGACGAGCACCCGGTCGGCCAGGGCCATCAGGAACACGCTGGAGACCACGGACACACCGGGGCGGGTCTTGATGATCTCGAAGCTGGGCCGGATGGTGTGCGCGGTGGTGTGCGATGCGCCGGAGACCATGCCGTCGGCCAGGCCGAGCTGCACCATCATCGTGCCGAAGTACGAGACGTCGGTGACGACGTCGCGGGCCTGGTCGATGGTGACGCCCTTGTGGGAGCGCAGGCGCGCGTATTCCTCGGCGAAACGCATCCGCAGCACGTCGTCGAACGGGCTGACGACCTGCGCCTTGGCGATGTCCAGGCCCAGGCCGATGGCGCGCGAGCGCACCTCGAACTCTTCGCCGAGAATGATCAGGTCGGCCACATCGCGGGCCAGCAGGGTGGCGGCGGCGCGCAGCACGCGGTCGTCGTCGCCCTCGGGCAGCACGATGCGCATGCGGTTCTGCCGGGCACGCTCGAGCAGGGTGTACTCGAACATCAGCGGGGTGACCACGTCGGCGCGGCTCACCTTGAGCCGGTCGAGCAGGGCGGCACCGTCGACGTGCTGCTCGAACAACGCCAGGGCGGTGTCGTGCTTGCGCTGCGAGTCGGCGGCCAGGCGGCCGCGGGTGTGGGTGATACGGAGGGCCGCCTCGTAGGAGGCCAGGTCGGTGCGGATGATCGGCACCGACGGGGCGAGGCCCTTCATGAGCTGTTCGATCGACTCGGGCAGCGCGAAACCGCCGACGAGAACCACACCGGCCAGCGACGGGAAGGTCGCGGACGAGTTGGCCATCAGGGCGGCGAGGAGCACCTCGGGGCGGTCGCTGGGGATGACGACGACGGCGCCCTCGGCCAGGCGGGGCAGCACGTTGACCATCGACATGGCGGCCACGACGACGCTGAGCGCCTCACGGGAAAGCAGCTCCGGGTCACCCTGCACCAGGGTGCCGTGGGTGGCTTCGAGGATGGTCTTCATGCTCGGGGCCACGAGGAACGCGTCCTCGGGGATGGCCCAGACGGGCACAACGGCGGCGTGCAGCGCATCCGCGGTGGCCGGGGTGTTGTCGACGCCCTCGCGCACCGCGGCGATGAGGCCGTTGAGGTTGGCGGGGTCGGCGCGGTTGACCACGACGCCCAGCAGCGAGACGTGCTCTGACGCGAGTTCGGTCAGGGCCACATCGGTGAGCTGGCGGATGTCGTCACTGGTGCGCGGTTCGCTCTGGCCGAGCTGGTCGCTCTGGTTGAGCCCCTCGCCCTGACCGAAGGCCACCCGGCCGGCCAGCACGAGCAACACCGGCACGCCGAGGTTCGCGGCGATGCGGGCGTTGTAGGCCAGTTCGGTCGGGCTTCCGACGTCGGTGAAGTCGCTGCCGATGACCACGACGGCGTCACACTGCGCTTCGACGGCCTTGTAACGGGCCACGATGCGCGCCAGCGCGGCATCCGGGTCGGCGTGCACGTCGTCGTAGGTGACGCCGACGCACTCGTCGTAACTGAGCGCCGGCTGCGCGACGGAGTGGGTACCGACGGGCTTGCGGGCCTGCAGGTGATTGAGCAGGAGTTCCAGCACATAGTCGGGCTTGTGCTTGGAGCGAGCGATCGGACGGAAGACACCCACCCGCTCAATGGAGTGCAACAGGGTGTCAAGAACACCCAGGGCGATAGTAGATTTGCCGGTATTTCCCTCGGCGGAGGTGATGTAAATGCTTCGAGCCACGGTTATACGTTATCCCCGCCGGTGGTATCTAGTGCGCGCGCAGCGGCTGCCGCGGCATCGTTCCCAGCCCACACCCAGTCGGTGACCTCGGGAATGTCTTCTCCGTGATCGCGGGTGTACTGCCGGGCACGCAGGCGGGCATCCTGCATCTGCTGGCGAAGCAGTCCGGCACGGGCTCCGAGTCCGGGCACCCGGTCGATGACATCCATCACCAGGTGGTACCGGTCGAGGTCGTTGAGCATGACCATGTCGAACGGCGTCGTCGTCGTCCCGTTCTCCTTGTACCCGCGGGCGTGCAGGTTGCCATGGCCGTGGCGCTTGTAGGTGAGCCGGTGGATCAGCCACGGGTAGCCGTGGTAGGCGAACACGATGGGCTTGTTCGCGGTGAAGTAGGCGTCGAACTCCCGGTCGCTCAGGCCGTGCGGGTGGTCGTCCTCGCTCTGCAGGCGCATCAGGTCGACCACGTTGACCACGCGCACGCTGAGGTCGGGCATGGCCTCGCGCAGGATCTTGGCGGCGGCGAGCACCTCGAGGGTGGGCACCTCGCCGGCGGCGGCGAGCACCACGTCGGGTTCGGTGCCGGGAATCTCGGTACCGGCCCACTCGAAGATGCCCAGGCCCCGCTCGCAGTGCGCGACGGCCTGATCCATGGTGAGCCAGTTCGGCGCCGGCTGCTTGCCGGCGACGACCACGTTGACGTAGTCGACGCTGCGCAGGCAGTGGTCGTAGATCGACAGCAGGGTGTTGGCGTCGAAGGGCAGGTACACCCGCACGACGTCGGCGCTCTTGTTCACGACGTGGTCGATGAAACCGGGGTCCTGGTGGCTGAATCCGTTGTGGTCCTGGCGCCAGACGTGCGAGGAGAGCAGGTAGTTCAGGCTCGAGATGGAGCGGCGCCACGGGATCTCGCGGGTGACCTTGAGCCACTTGGCGTGCTGGTTGAACATCGAGTCGATGATGTGGATGAATGCTTCGTAGCAGTTGAAGACGCCGTGCCGGCCGGTGAGCAGGTAGCCCTCGAGCCAGCCCTGGCACTGGTGCTCGCTGAGCATCTCCATGACCCGGCCCGCGCGGGCAAGGTTGGTGTCTTCGGGCAGGTATTCGCCGTTCCACTGCTTGTCGGTGGCGGCGTAGACGGATGGTGCGAGCCGGTTGGATGCGGTCTCGTCGGGTCCGAAGATACGGAAGTTGTCCGGGTTCTGGCGGATGACGTCGGCCATCCAGATGCCGAGCACCTTGGTGGCCTCGTCGACGGTGGCGCCGGGGGTCGGCACCTCCACCGCGTAGTCGCGGAAGTTGGGCAGCTTGAGCTCGCGGCGCAGCAGCCCGCCGTTGGCGACGGGGTTGGCGCTCATGCGCAGGTCGCCGTGCGGGGCGAGCGCGGTGATGTTGGCGGCGGGGGCGCCGGCGTCGTCGAAGAGTTCCTCCGGACGGTACGAACGCAGCCAGGATTCGAGCACGTCGGTGTGCGACTGGGTGTCGCGGGCGTTGACGAGCGGCACCTGGTGCGAACGCCAGGAGTCTTCCACCTGCACGCCGTCGATGACGGGCGGGCAGGTCCAGCCCTTGGGGGTGCGCAGGATGATCATCGGCCAGCGCGGCCGGCTGGTGTCGCCGGCGAGGGCGGCGCGCTTGATCGAGGCGATTTCGTTGAGCACCTCGTCCATGGTCTGCGCCATGCGCTGGTGCACGGCGAGGGGGTCTTCGCCGTCGAAACCGCCGGAGACGATGTGCGGGTTGTGGCCGTAGCCGCGCATGAGTTCGAGCAGTTCGCTCTCGGGGATGCGGGCCAGGATGGTGGGGTTGGCGATCTTGTAGCCGTTGAGGTGCAGGATCGGCAGCACGACGCCATCCTGCAGCGGGTCGACGAACTTGTTGGAGTGCCAGCTGGTGGCCAGCGGGCCGGTTTCGGCCTCGCCGTCACCGACGACGGCGGCCACGAGCAGGTCGGGGTTGTCGAACGCGGCGCCGTAGGCGTGGCTGAGCGCGTAGCCGAGCTCACCGCCCTCGTGGATCGAGCCGGGGGTCTCGGGTGAGGCGTGGCTGGGGATGCCGCCGGGGAAGGAGAACTGGCGGAACAGGCCCTTGATGCCGTCTTCGGACTGGTCGATGCTCGAGTAGACCTCGGAGTAGGTGCCGTCGAGGTAGGCGTTGGCGACCATGCCGGGCCCGCCGTGGCCGGGGCCGGTGATGTAGAGGGTGCTGATCTCGCGTTCGCGGATGACCCGGTTCAGGTGCGCGTAGAGGAAGTTGAGGCCGGGGGTGGTTCCCCAGTGGCCGAGCAGCCGCGGTTTGATGTGCTCTTTCTGAAGCGGCTCCCGCAGCAGCGGGTTGTCGAGCAGGTAGATCTGCCCGACCGAGAGGTAGTTCGAGGCTCGCCACCACGCGTCGACGCTGGCGAGAGCTTCGGCGCTCAACGCGTGCGGCAGGCGGCTGGGCCAGGTGAATGAGGTGGCGTTGGACGAATGAACCATCACGGACTCCAAGTGCTCTATGGGCGCCACAGGCGCCGTCCAAGTCTAGGAGCGACGATTCCTGCTCCGGGGGGACGTTGGTCCCCTTTGCTCGCCGGCGATAGGGCTAGGCTGACCGGTTCGCATCCGGGGCGCACTCGGGGGCGCATCCGGGCAGCATCCGGGCAGCATCCGGGCAAAGTAAAACTCCTCGCGCACCCACCAGAGCCCAGTTACCCTTGCTACGTTTCCGTCCTGGGGGAGTTGGCTGAGATAGCGCCACGCGAGGAGCCATTGCCAGTTTAGGGCGTCCGGGCCCCGGGCCCAAAACCGGCGGTTTGGTGACGTGTCACTCGGGGCCCCCGGAAGCAGGTAAGATTTTCCCTGGTCGTTGTCTTCACGATTCGGCCGGCTCAGGAGAATTCGCCTAGTGGCCTATGGCGCACGCTTGGAAAGCGTGTTGGGTGAAAGCCCTCGGGGGTTCGAATCCCCCATTCTCCGCCAGTGAAACGCCCGCTTTCGAGCGGGCGTTTCCGTTTTTAACGCCCAACTGTCGCCGAAGCAACAGCCAGTGCGGGCCGGAACGGTTCGGCGGGTGTGCGGCGGGCTGCTGCCGGCTGTCGTTGTGGCCGCATCCGCTCGGGTTGACCTCAACCACGGTTGAGGTCTTACTATCGCTCTCGTGCCCCTCCCCTCCTCGCCGCCTTCGGTCCCCCTGCGCCCGGCCTCGATCTTCGGCCGGGAGCACGTCTGGGTCACCGTCGGGATCCTCGCGCTGATCTTCCTGGCCGCGTTCGAGGCCTTGGCCGTGACCACGGTCATGCCCATCATCAGTGCGGCGCTGGACGGCGACTCGTTGTACGCCCTGGCGTTCTCCGGTCCGCTCGCCGTGGGCGTAGTGGGCATGGTGGCCGCGGGCAACTGGGCGGACCGCTCGGGGCCGGTGCCCGTGGTGCTGACCGCCGTGGTTCTGTTCGTGGTGGGCCTGGTGATCGCCGGCACCGCCGCATCCATGCCCGCCCTCATTGTGGGACGCCTGGTGCACGGCCTCGGTGGCGGGGCGCTGAGCGTGTCGCTGTACGTGGTCGTCGCACGGGTGTATCCGCAGCGGATGCATCCGGCGATCTTCGGCGCCTTCGCCGGCGCCTGGGTGGTGCCGTCGCTGATCGGGCCGTTCATTGCGGGTCTGGTGGCCGAGTACACCAGCTGGCGGTGGGTGTTCCTCGGCGTAGTGGTGCTGGTGGTGGCGGCGATGGGGATGCTGCGGCCCGGGCTGGTTGCGATCGCGGCGGCGGAGCGGGAGCGGCCGGTCGGTGTGCGGGAACCGTGGCGGCTGTCGCGAACGCTGTGGTCGCTGGGTGCGGCGGCGGCGGTGCTCTGCGCGTCGATGGCGGCGCAGCTGCCCGGCGCGCTGCTGTGGGTGGGCACCGGCGCCGCGTTCGTGCTGGCCGGGGTGGCGCTGCGTCCGCTGCTGCCGGCCGGGACGCTCAGCGGCCGGCGTGGACTGCCCGTGGTGATGACGATCCGCGGGTTGGTGTCGGGGGCGTTCCTCTCCACCGAGGTGTACCTGCCGGCGCTGCTCACCGGCGAGTACCGGCTTTCCCCCGTGTTGGCCGGGCTGGCGTTGAGTTGCGCGGGGGTCACCTGGGCTCTGGCGTCCTGGTTGCAGGGGCGGTATGCCACGGTTCTCAGCGATGCGGGCAGCATGCTGCTGGGCAGCGCGTTGCTGCTGGTGGCGATCGCCGCGTCGGCGCTGACCAGCGCCCTGGGCCTGGCGCCCGCCGTCGCCATCGCCGGCTGGGCCGTTGCCGGGGCCGGCATGGGCACCCTTGTGCCGCGGCAGAGCGGCCGGGTGCTGCGGCTGTCGGCGCCCCAGCAGCAGGGCTTCAACTCTTCCGCGCTACTGATCGCCGACTCCATCGGCGCGGCGCTGGCCCTGGCGGCCACGGCCGTGGTGTTCGTGGCCTTCGCGCCGCTGGGCGGCACCGCCACCTATACGGCCTCGTTCACGCTCTCGGCGCTGCTTGCGGTCGGCGGCCTGCTGCTGGTGGGCCGGGTCGGCCGCGACGAGGCGCCCGCGGCCGTGGCGGTTCCGTCCGCCTGAGCCGCACGGCGGCAGCAACTGTTGCCGAAGCGGACAAATGGTCCCGGTGCGCCGGGCGCAAATGTCCGCACGGGCAACAGTTGCGGGGCGGATGTCGATTGGGGACTGGTTCAGTCGTCATAGGGGTGTCAGTATCCGTAACGCGTGAAAGGACAGCTCATGCAATATTCGCTCATCAGCCAGGAGTCCGGGGACGCCGGAATCACCGAAGAGGACATGGAATGGGGCCGGGCGGCGTTCGACGCCTATGGAAAGGCCCTCGACGCGGCGGGCGTGCTCGTGTCCGCCGACATCCTGCAGCCCGTGTCGGCCTCGACGACGGTGTCGCTGCGGGATGGCGCCCTGCAGATTCAGGACGGCCCGTTCGCCGACACCAAGGAACGTCTGAACGGCACCTTCGTGATCGAGGTGCCCGACCTCGACGCCGCCCTCGACTGGGCCGGGAAATGCCCCGCCGCCCAGTACGGGGCGATCGAGGTGCGCCCGTCGGCGATCGTGTTCACCGACGGCGAATGGCACCAGGTAGCGTGACCGCCCTGGCGCGGGCGGAATTGGCCGCCCGCGCCTCCTATGGGCGCCTGCTCGCCGTGCTGGCCGCGCCCACCGGCGACATCGCGGCCGCCGAAGACGCGCTCTCGGACGCCTTCGAGCGTGCGCTCATCACCTGGCCACGCGATGGTGTTCCCCACAATCCGGAGGGATGGTTGCTCACCGTGGCCCGCAATCGGCTCAGGGACCTGTGGAAATCCGCGGCGGTGCGGCTGAGTGCCCCTCTGGCGGAGGGCGCGCTCGACGGCACCGCGCGGGACGGCGCCCGATCGACAGCAAACGGACCCGGGCGCACGGGGCCGGACGCCTGGGTCGGCAGCGCCGGCACGGTGGGGATTGATGCGCTCGAGTCCCTCGACACCGAGGCGATTCCCGACAAGCGCATCGAGCTGCTCTGCGTGTGCGCGCACCCGGCCATCGACCGGGCCGTGCGCACCCCGCTGATGCTGCACACCGTGCTCGGCCTGACCGCGGCCGACATCGCCGCCGCATACGCCGTGCCGGAGCAGACCATGGCGCAGCGGCTGGTGCGGGCCAAGCGGCGCATCCGCGCCACGCGCATCCCGTTCGTGCTGCCGTCGCTCACCGACCTGCCCCAGCGGTTGCCCGCCGTGCTCGAGGCTGTCTATGGCGCCTACGCGATCGACTGGGCCAGCGCCGAGCCGGATGCCCGTGCCGTGCCGGACTCGTTGGCCGGCGAAGCACTGTACCTGGCCGAGACCCTCGCCGCGCTGCTGCCCGAGGAGCCGGAGGTGCTCGGCCTGGCCGCCCTGCTGGCTCTCTCGATCGCGCGGCTGCCGGCCCGGATGAGCGGCAGGGGTGAGCTCGTCGCCCTCGACGACCAGGACCCGGCTCTGTGGGACACCGCCCTCATCGAGCGCGGGGAGCGCTACCTGCGGCGAGCCCAACCGTTGGGCCGGATCGGCCGGTTCCAGCTGGAAGCGGCGATCCAGTCGGCGCACTGCGACCGGGCCCGCTCGGGGGTGACGGACTGGGCGGCGCTGAGGACCCTGCACACCGCGCTGGTGCGCCTCTCCCCCACCGCGGGCGCCCGGGTGGCGCTGGCCGCGGTCATCGGCGAGGTGGACGGGCCGACGGCCGGGCTCGACGTGCTCAACGCGGTGGCCCGGGACCGCCCGGACACGGCGTCGTTCCAGCCGTTCTGGGCCACCCGGGCGCACCTGTGCGCCGAGGCCGGGCGGGTGGGGGATGCCCGCGCCGCGTACGACCGGGCGGTGGAGCTGGCCGGTGATGAGCGGCTGCGCGCGGCATTGCGGCGTCGGGCCGGGGCCCTGCCGCCCGGTTGAGCCGCAACCCGTCCGCGGGCCGCGCCCAGTTCACGCCCCGGCAGCAACTGTTGCCGAAGCGGGCTTCTGCGCACGGGCAACAGTTGTCGGGCGGGGCTACTCGCCGACGTGGCGGCGGGGGCGGGGTGGCGGGGGCGGCGGCACCTCTTTGGCGGCGACGACCTCTGCGAGCGCCAGCGTCAGTGTGCCGCGCTTGGTCTCCACTGTGCAGTGCGTGGTGTCGCAGGAACGCAGGTAGCCGAGGGCATCCGTGTAGCCGCCGGCGATGCGGGTGCGCACCACGACCCGGGTGCCGAGGGCGGTGCCGGTGAGAAACTCGACGGGACCCGTCACGGCAGTCGGCTGAACGATTCGACGCGCTCGGTCTGCCCGGCTACCAGGATGATGTCGCCGGCGAGAATCACGGTCTGCATGGTGGCGTAGCTCCAGCCCTGGCCGGCCCGGTGGAACGCCGTGACGGTGATCCCGTGCACCGTGCGCACCCTGGTCTCGCTCAGCGGTTTGCCGAGGATCTCCTGGGGCGGGGCGGTCTTCACCAGGGCGAAGTCCTCACCGATGTCGATGTAGTCCTGCATCACCCCGCGCACCAGGTGCGCGACGCGCTTGCCCATGTCTTTCTCCGGGGAGATCACGTGTTTGACCCCCAGCTGACGCAGGATCTCGCCGTGCGGTTCGCTCACCGCCTTCGCCCAGATGTTGGGGATGCCCATCTTGATCAGCAGCGACGCCGTGAGGATGTTCGCCTGGATGTCGCTGCCGATGGCGACCACCACGCTGCTGAACTCCGGCACCGACAGCTGCCGCAGGGTCTCCTCTTTGGTGGAGTCGGCCCGGACCACGTGGGTGAGCAGCCGGTTGTGCGCCTGCACGATCTCCTCGTCGCCATCGATGCCGAGCACCTCGGTGCCGCTGTCCATCAGTTCCAGCGCGAGGGCGCTGCCGAATCGGCCGAGGCCGATGACCACCACGGAGTCCTCCTCGGCCAGGCGGGCGGTCTGCCGCTGGCCGAACAGGGAATACGATGACGACCTGAACTTAGCCAATGATGGGCCTCTCTTTCGGGAGTTCGTACGTTACCGGGTGCTCGCGCAGGGCGAGGGCGGAGGCGAAGGTGATCGGCCCGAGCCGGCCGATGAACATCAGCATGATCAGGATGGCCTGACCGGCCGGCGGCAGATTCGCCGTGATGCCGGTGGACAACCCGACGGTGCCGAACGCCGAGATCGCCTCGAACAGCAGCACGTCGAGGGTGAGGTCGGTGAGCACCATCAGAACGGCCGTCGACGCGACGACCACGAACACGGCCAGGAGCACCACCGAGATGGCCTGTCGGTGCACGGCCCTGGACAGCCGCTTGCCGAACACGTTCACCACACCGTCGCCGCGGATCTCGGCGACGAGGATGAAGTACAGCACCGCGAAGGTGGTGATCTTGATGCCACCGGCGGTGCCGGCCGGGCCGCCACCGATGAACATCAGCACATCCATGCCGAGCAGGCTGGCGGAGTCCATCGCCCCGATGTCCACGCTGTTGAACCCGGCGGTGCGGGTCTGCACCGACTGGAAGAAGCCGACCAGGATCTTCGCCGGCCAGTCCATCGGGCCGAGCGTGGCCGGGTTGGACCATTCGACGGCGGTGATGTACACCGTGCCGGCCACGAGCAGGGTGATGGTGCCGGCAAGCACGATGCGGGTGTTCATGCTCCACAGGAGCGGCGACCGCAGGTGCTTCCGCAGTTGCACGATCACCGGGAAGCCCAGCCCGCCCAGGATCACGGCCGCCGCGATCGGTAGGCAGATGAACGGGTCGACGGCGTAGCTGATCAGGTTGTCACTGAACAGCGCGAAGCCGGCGTTGTTGAACGAGGACACCGCGTGGAACACCCCAAACCAGATCGCCCGGCCGAGCGGCTCGCCGTAGCCGAACAGGAACCGCAGGCTGAGCAGCACCGCCACGACACCCTCCACGATCAGCGAGATGGTGACGACGCCGAGCACCAGGCCCTTGACGTCCTCGAGGCCCACGCTGCGCACCTCGGATGCGGCGGTGACGCGGGAGCGCAACGACAACCGTCGCACCACGGCCAGCCCGATAACCGACGCGAAGGTCATCACGCCGAAACCGCCGATCTGGATCAGGACCAGGATCACGACCTGGCCGAACGGGGTCCAGAAGGTTTCGGTGTCGACCACGGTGAGCCCGGTGACACAGACCGCGGAGGTGGCCGTGAAGATCGCCTCCGCGAACGACGCCCCGCCGGGGCCGACCTTGGCGATCGGCAATGAGAGCAGTCCGGTGCCGAGGAGGATCGTGAGGGCGAAACCCGCGGCCACCGCCTGGGCGGGGTGCAGGCGGAATCTCGGCCGGCCGAGGCCCGGCCCCGTCTTCGCCCGCGAGTTCACTGTGTCACTCTACGACCCTTGGGCGACCCCGTGCGCACGAGATTTTCGCCCTGCCCTATCGCGCGTACCCCCCGAACGGTGTCTACTGGGTTGCCGGGGCATGGGGCATACTCTGTAGTACACCGGGGGGAGGGGATACGAGGGTGGGCAAAATCACGGGTACGGCCTTGCGTGTGCAAGTGCTGCGACCCCACGGGCATCTGCTGCGTCAGACGACCCTCTCGATACTGGCCTTCTTCGCCCCCGTCTTCGCAGTCCTTTACTGGCTCACCATCCCCCTCGGGGAGTGGATTCCGGTCCTCATCGTGCAGCTGTTGGTGATGCTCGGGGCCGCCGTCGGCATCGTCGGTTTTCTGCGCACCTGCGTCTGGGTCGACGACACCGGCATCTCCGAGCGGGGCTTCTTCGGCCAGGTGACAAGTTTTCCGGTGGAGCAGGTCGCCAGTGTCGTGGTTCTCGAGCTGTACCAGAGCGGCGCGATCGACACGCACCCGCAGCTTTTCGTGACCGGCGCCGACGGTCAGCTCCTGGTGCGGATGCGCGGACAGTTCTATTCTCGCGGCGCGATGGACACGGTCGTGGACGAGCTGGGCGCCCCCGTGGTGCGTGTGCCGGACCCGATGACCCTCACCGAGCTCAACCGGCTGCGCCCCGAACTCCTGTACTGGTTCGAACGCCGGATCACCGGCCGGGCACCGCAAGACTTCGACCCGGGCGCCGACCTCGGCCGTTGACGGTTCCTCGATTCCCCCGGGTTGAAGTGCGGCGGCGGCCGGACCCTAGCCGAGCGGGTCGCTGGCGTCGGTGGTGAAGACGTAGTCGTTGTCCGCCGTGAGCTCGGGGCGGAGTTCGCGGCCGAGCGCCTCGGCGAAGACCAGCCTGGAGTCCTCCCGGCGTCGGGCGGCGCCGACAGGGTCGTCGGCCCGCAGCTGCTCGAAATCCACGTCGAGCGGCCAGCTGGTCACGGCGGTCCAGTCCCGGACGGGTCCGCCGGCGAGAGCGTGCAGCACCCTTGGGGAGTCCAGACTCCAGCGCACCTCGAACCTGTCGCTGCGGTCGCTGCCCGAGATGACGTCGTCGAGCCGGCCGTAGAAATCGGGTAGGAACCCGGTCACCTCGGCCCCGAGCTTGACCAGGTTGAAGTGCGCGTTGCGGCGGATCAGCGGGTCGAAGGTCCAGCGCATCTCGGTGATGCCCTGCTCGAGGCACAGCGCACGCTGAAAGAGTTTGAGGGCGTAGCCCACGCCGCCGCCCCGGTGCCACGGCACCACCGCGGCCATGTGCGAGTGCAGGTGCACCCCGTCGGTCCAGCCCAGGAACCCGAGCGTCGCGCCGACCGGCTTGCCGTGCTGGGTGGCCAGCAGCACCGGGTTTCCCGCGAAGTCGAGCGCGAGCAGCATCGCCCGGTCGGGGCTGCGCCCCACCCCCCAGGTGCGTTCGAAGAGGCCGATGATGCCGTCGAGGTCGCGCGGTTCCGCCGCTCGCACCGTCACCGCGGCCGACGCCGCGGCGATGGTGGCCAGCCTGTAGGCCTCGGTCACGCTCTGCTCAGCAACGCTCATTCCACGAGTACACCACAGGACGGCGCCTGAATCGAGGGCCGGCGGGGGCGAGGCGCGGGCGGCGGGCGGATGCCGAGCTAGTGGCCGCGGCCGGAGACCCGGTCGGCGAGGGTCGCCAGGGGCGAGGTGCTGCGGCGGCGGGTGAGCTCGGCCCGGTCGGCGTGCGTGTAGGCCTGGTACAGGGCGGTCACGGCCAGCCAGCGTAGCGGCTCCGGCTCCCAGTTGCGCACCCGGTGGTTCACCCACGGCAGCGCCGTCAGGGCGCTCTCGCGGCCGAGGATCAGGTCGGTGAGCGTGCGGCCGGCCAAGTTGGTGGTCGCCACGCCGGTGCCCACGTAGCCGCCCGCCCAGGCCAGACCGGTCTGCCGGTCCAGGCCCACCGTCGCGGCCCAGTCGCGGGGAACGCCCAGCACGCCGCTCCAGGCATGCTCAATGGCCGCATCCGCGGTGCCGGGGAAGAACCTGTGCAGGATGCCGGTGAGCGCCTCGATGGTGCTCGCCGGGGTCTGGCCGTCGGAGTCGGTCTGGGAGCCGAACCGGTACGGCACCCCACGGCCGCCGATGGCGATGCGGTCATCCGCTGTGCGCTGGGCATACATGTAGGCGTGCGCCATGTCGCCCAGGGTGGCCCGGTCGTCCCAGCCGATGCCGGCCCAGACGGCGGCGGGCAGCGGTGCGGTGACGATCAACGAGGAGTTCATCGGTAGCCAGGCCCTGTGCAGTCCGGCCAGGCCCGCGGTGAAGCCCTCGGTGGCGCGCACGATGAACTCGGCCTGCACGGTGCCGTGTCGGGTGCGGGCGGTCTGCGGGGTGATCTCGCTCACCCGGCTGTCGTCGTAGATCTCCACGCCCAGCGCCAGGACGGCGCGGGTGAGCCCGGCGACCAGCTTGGCCGGCTGGATGCGCGCGCAGTGCGGGTGCCACATCGCGCCGGTGCTACCGGCGACATTGATGCGCGCCGTGGCGGCCTCGGCGCTCAGTAGCTCGACATCCGTGTGCGGCCAGGCCTGCTCGGCCCGCACCGCGGCCTCGAGGCGTCGCTGTTGCGGCCGGTCGTAGGCGACGGTGAACTCGCCGCCCTTGACGATGTCCGCGTCGATGCCCTCGACCGCGGCGACCCTGATCACCTCGTCGACGGTGTCGTTCATGGCGGCCTGGAAACCGGCGGCCGCGTCACGGCCGTGGCTCCGCAGGTACTGTTCGCGCCCACCGGTGACCGAGTTGGTCAGCCAGCCGCCGTTTCGGCCGGATGCGCCGTAGCCGGCGAAACGCTGCTCGAGGATCACGATGCGCAGCTGCGGGGCAGCCTTCTTGAGGTAGTAGGCGGCCCACAGGCCGGTGTACCCGGCGCCGACGATACACACGTCGGCGCGGGTGGAGCCGGGCAGCGGCGGCCGCGGCGCCGGCCGGCCGATCTGGTTCCACCAGAAAGAGACGTCTCCGTTGATCATGCGCGCACCGCTTTCGTCTGCCGGATGGTCCCACTCGATAGGGAGATCATCCCGCATCCGCGCCCGGTAGGCGCCTAGCGCAGGCCCGAGCCCTGGAAGGAGAGTCCGGGCGCCTTCGGCTGCCGGGTCACGTCGAACCGGGCGCCGGCGGCGTTGCTGGGCAGCAGGGTGAAGACCAGCAGGATGATGGCGCCCACGCCCGGGATCAGGCCCAGCAGCGCGAACCAGCCGGAGAAGTTCGCGTCGTGCAATCGGCGCACGAGCACCGCGATGCCGGGCAGAAGCACGCCGATCGCGACGATCGGGGCCACCAGCATGTAGACGATCTCAAAGTTGTGCGAGGGGTACCCGTTCCGGTCGATGCCGGTCGGGATCAGCTGCAGCAGCGACAGGGCCCCGAAGAAGACCCAGAGCAGCAGCGCGAACCACCAGTATTCGCTGCGCGGCGCCCGGCCGGTGAAGTCGGCGTACTTACGGAATACGGAGGCAATCGCCGCGGCGGGTGTCAGCATGGGGTCTCTTTCGTCGGCTCCATCGGGTCGGCGCAGGCCGACAGAGGCCGTGCGCCCCCACCTTCAGGCTACCGGGGCGGCGCGCGCATCCGGTCTATTGAAAGAGGAACAGCAGCGACGTGGCGCCGACCGTGATGGCGATCAGGGACAGGATCAGCACCCAGGTGAGCCCCTTGAGCCCGCCGCGCATCTTTCCCATGAAACCGACCGGGCGGCTCTCGTAATCGTCGTCATCCATGGGGAGACTCTAGCGCCGCCGGTCGAGCACGAGCTGTGCCGGCGGCACCGGGCGGGCTGGCTACTCCGCCCAGGACGACTGGGTGAGCGTCGTGGTGCGGATGTCGCCGACGCTGGCGGCGGGCACCGTGATCTCGTAAACCCCGGCATCCACCTTGGCCAGCCGCAGCCCCTCGGCGAGGTCGGCGTTGTGGTCGAGGTAGCAGCCGCGGTACAGCTTGGTGCCGTCGGTGTCGGCGAACTCGTCGACGATCCGCAGGTTCAGGCCGTTCCAGTTCGCCTCCATGTCGAGTTCGAGCACACCCTGCGCCTCGTCGAACGGGATCTCGTACTTCCACATGCCGCGGCCGGTGCGCACAAAACGCTCATCGGTGGGCTGCGAGTGCGTCGCCAACACGATGCGGCGGCCCTGGTCGATCACGTCGGCGGTGAGGTGCACCCCGTTCCACTCGGCCAACGTGCCGATGTAGCGCGAGAACGGGGTCGAGCGACCCACGGATGCGCCGTCCACCATCCAGCCGTCGGCGATGTTGGGGAACACGGCCAGCTCGGTCGAGGTCCCGTCGGCGAACACCCGCACCAGGTGGGTGTCGGGGACCAGCCGGGTGTGCCGCATCCACCAGACCGGCACGATGTGTCCGGCGACCGGGGCGAAACCGGTGCCGGTGAACGGCGGCCGGTCCACGAACGGGCCGCCGGTGAGCGCCCGGGTGGCCTGGTCGACGCCGCCGATCGCGTTCTCCAGCCGCAGGCTCGCCCGCGCCGGAAACCGGATCACGTCGACGTACGGGTCGTCAGGAGTGAACGGCGACCCCGGGAAGCCCAGCCCATGCACGTCGAAAAGCTGGGCGGGTGTGGTGGCGAATGCCGCGGCGGGCACGGTGACCACGAACCCGGACACCCGGTCCCACCCGGCGGTGAGATAGGCGTGGCTGAGCTGCGGGGTGACGGCCTTCTGGAGAATTGTCATGCGACTCCTCGGGGTGTCACGTCGGCGTCAGGAGAGCGTCTTGCTCGTGTTCCAGGCCGGCATGGCGCTGCCGGTGTTCGGGGCAGCGTCGAAGCGGGCGCCGTTCGGTTGGCTGGGCAGCAGCGCGAAGACCACCATCACAATGACGCCGAGGTACGGGATGCAGGCGAGGAAGTAGAGCCACCCGGAGAAGTCGGCGTCGTGCAGGCGACGCACGTAGACCGTGATGTTCGGAATGATCAAGCCCAGTCCCACGACCACGACGATACCGAGGGCGATGGCCATCGACGGGGGCACCGAGTCGGGCTCGGGCGAGTTACCGACGCCGAGACCGCCGAGCACCATCACGACGACGTAGAGCACAACCTGGAACAGCGTGAACCACCAGAACTCGCTGCGCGGCGCCCGCCCGGCCAGGGTGGCGTAGTTACGGAAAACGGACTTAATGGCCGCGAGCGGAGTCAGCATTGTGTTCTCAAATCCCCCATTTGATGGGCCGTCCGGAGGGGACTACCGCAGTGGTTCACCCTAGCAGCGGCGTCGAACCGGCCCGGGCCGGTGCATCCGTGGCCTGAGAGCGTGGATGCCGGCGTGCCGGGCCCGGTCAGGGGGCGGGGGTGCGCTCGTCCAGGCCCCAGGGCTGGCCGTAGCCGGCGGGTTCGGGAGCGGCCATCAGGTCGAGGTAGGGCTTGGCGTCGAAGGCCTCCGGGCCGAGCACCCCGGTGCCGGTCCATACCCCGGTCGCGAGCAACTCCAGGGCGATCGCGGGGTTCAGCGCGGTCTGCCAGACCACGCACTGGGCGTCGTATTCCGCCATCGTCCACTCGTTGTCGCTCACGTGATAGAGGTAGACCTCCCGCGGCGCACCATCCAGGCCCAGGCCGGTCACCCAGACGCCGGCGCAGGTCTTGCCGGTCATCCGCGGGCCGATCGTGGCCGGGTCGGGCAGGCTCGCCGCGACCACGTCACGTGGCGCCACCATCGCCGGGCCGTCCGCGGTGCGCACCCGCACCGGCGCGACGCTGTCGAGGCCGAGCAGGTGCAGGGTGCGCAGCACCCCGATGAACTCCTCGCCGAGGCCGTACTTGAAGGTGACCCGCTTCGCATCCAGCCAGCGCGGCATCAGCAGCACCTCTTCGTGCTCCACGTTCACGCACTCCACCGGGCCGATGCCCTCCGGAAAGTCGAAGACCTCGGGCTCGCTGAACGGCGGCGTCGTGAACCAGCCGCGGTCCTTCTCGAAGATCACCGGCGGGTTCAGGCACTCCTCGATGGTGGTCCAGATGCTGAACGACGGCGCGAAGATCTCGTTTCCGGCCTCGTCGCGCACGACCAGGTTGGCGCCATCCCGGGTGCCGAGCTCGTCGATCTCGCTGAACAGGTGATCGGACGCGTACCGGGCGAAGACGTCGCTCAGGCCGGGCTCCACGCCCATGCCCACCAGCGCGAGCCGGCCGCTGGTCTCCCAATCACCCGCCTGTTCGAACTGGTCGTCGCCGAGCTTGATGCCGGTCTGCGCGTGCGGATCGGTCGGATGCGGCTCGCTCAGGCTCATCGCCATGTCGAGGTAGTCGGCGCCGGCGGCCAGCGCACCCGTGAAGATGCTCTGCACGAACTTCGGTTCCACGGCATTCATCACGTGGGTGACCCCGTGCTCGCGTGCCACCCGGGTCACCACCTCGGGGTCGGATGCGTCGATCTGCGCCGCCGTGAACCGGGCGGCGGTCTCCCCGCCGTGGCGGGCGGCGATCGACGCGATCGTGCGCTCCGCCCGGCCCAGGTCGTAGTCGCTCACCACGACGTGCTCGTAGAAGGAACGGCGGGCAATGATCTTCGCGAAGGCGTCACCGACGCCACCCGCCCCAACGAGAAGGATCTTCATTCCCCGAAGCTAGCGTGCGGGGGCCGGGATGTCAGCCCTCCGGCCCACATCCGTCTGCCAGCCGGATGGTTCCCGCCGCTACCAGAAGATGGAGTCGACGGGCAGAACACTTCGATCGGCGGGCTGCGCCGTGTAGACGAAGGGTGTCGTCTCGTTCGCGTCGACCGAGGTGCGGTTGAGGTACACGAGTGCCCCGCTGTCATCTCCGCCCTCGACGGTGTAGGTCTGGCCCTGCCAGGTGGTGGTCGCGGTCACCTGCCGGAGGTCGGACACCTCGCTCTCGTCAACGGTCACCCGCCAATCCCACGCACGCCCATAGCGGGAATACGGAAGCACGACGAAATCGTCGGTGACGGTCTGGCCCCGACCTTTCTTGGCGACGATCTCGCTCCCCGGGGCCGGCACCGGGTCCTCGCCGGGCCCGAATGGCCCTGCGGGGCGCGCGACCAGCGCAGAGCGCCCCCGCACCAGGCCCACGCAGTCGGCCACGACTCCGGCACCCAGCGGACGCTCGGTGGAGGTCCACGACCGCAGGCTCAGCTGCTCGAACGGAACGACGGCCGACCAGCCGCTGTGGATGTTCTCGGCACGCGCGATCTCTGGAGCATCGAACGGCGGCAACCCGCCCTTCGGGGCGAAGATCACCGCCCGTCCGTTGCGGATGGTCGCCACCTGCACCGTGAGATCCCGCCAGATGGCCGTCCACTCCACGTGGCGCACCACCGAAACCAGGCTACGGTCCACCAGCTTCGTGAACGCCCCGTAACCATCCAGAGCCCAGCCGTCGCCGGCCGGCTCGCCCGCACCCAGCCAGATCAGTTGCAGCTGCGGTACCCCGGCCAGGCTCACGGTGCCGCAGGTGTCGGCCAGGCCGACCTCCAGCCCATCGATCTGCGCCAGCACGCCGGGCCGCGGGGTGGTCTCGTCGATGGTGTCGAAGGTCGACGTGCGGGTCAGCCAGAACCGGCTCAGCCAGCCGAAGTCCACCCGGCCGAACACCCCGTTCACCTGCGGGTCGTCGTGGCGCCCGTAGACCCCGTGTGGCGGGAGATCACCGAAAATTTCGATCTGGCCCTGGGAACTCACCCCATCCACCCGCACGCGCACGGCCTGGAAGGTCGCGAACCCGCCGACCTCGACTCGGCCACCCGGGATTGCCCGGGCCCGCAGAACGTACAGCCCGGCAGGATTGACCAGGGAGTCATCGGCACGGTCGGGCAGCCCGGCGCCGCCCGATGCGGTCATCTCCGGTTCCCGATCGGTGAGTCCCGGTGGATCACCGGTTGGACTCTGGTGCCTTCGCTGGTGCGGCCGCCCGCCGCCTGGCTATGGTGTTCTCGCCGTCGAGCTTGGCCGCCAGCGGCGCCCACAGGACCACAGCCACGCCGGCGCCGAGCAGCAGCCCGCCGATGGTGTCGGTGAGCCAGTGCGCGCCGAGGTAGGTGCGGCTGACCATCATGGCGACCGTGTACACGGCACCGGCGATCCACACCCACAGCCACGGGAAAATGATCCCGAGCGCCACTGCCATGGTGGCGGCGTTGGCAACGTGCCCCGAGGGGAAGGAACCGAAGTCCGACGTGATCAGCATGTCTTCGGGGCGGGCCCGGCCGAAGAGGGTCTTCAGCAGCTGTACCAGGCCGGCGCTGACCACGGTGGCGATCACGAAGTAGAGTGCCGCCCAGGGCCGCCGGAGCACAAGCAGGGTCACCACGATCAGCAAGGGGATCACGATCACCCCGGCGATGCCGGCGCCGAGGAAGTTCATCACCAGCGCCGGGACCTCCCAGACCGGGGAGCGGTGCTCGAGGATCTCCTCCATCCACTCCGCGTCGGCCTCGATCGGGCGGCCGTTGCCGCGGGTGAGGATCAGGGCGCCGAGCAGGAAGGCGAGCACGACGGCGACGGCGCCGCTAATCAGCGGCCAGCGCCTCGCGATCCGGCGGGCGGGCGCATCCGCCGCGGCGTCGGGCCCGGTGCGCTCGGGTGGAGTGGGCTCAGTCTCAGGCGTTCGGGATGGGTCCATCACCCCATGGTAGATCGGCTCCGGTGGGAGCGGGCCCCGACCGGCGTTGTGAGACCCGGTTTCAGGCCCTGATGAGAGGATCGCGGCCCATGCCGGCGCGCTTGGCGGCGAGCATCGCCTCGTCGGCGCGGGCGATGAGGGCGTCAGGGGTGGCCGCCTGTGTGGCACCGGGCCTGAAGACGCTGATGCCGATGCTCGCTGAGACCGTCGACCCCTGCGCGACGCCGTGCAGGGGTTGGCACACCGCGTCCCAGATCCGTCGGGACACCTCGAGCGCCGACTCCTCGTCCACACCGTCGCAGGCGATCACGAACTCGTCGCCGCCGAACCGGCTGCACAGGTCCCCCACCCGCATGATCCCGGTAAGGCGCTCCGCGACCTGCCGTAGAACCCCATCGCCGGCCTCGTGGCCGAACCTGTCGTTGATGGCCTTGAAGCCGTCCAGGTCGAGGAACAGCAACGCCACGGTTCGGTCGTGCAGCACGGCCTCCGCCAGCAGTTGCTCCAACCGGCTCTGCATCGCGAAACGGTTGGGCAGCCCGGTGAGCGCGTCGTGCAGCGACTGGTGTTCGATCTGGCGCTGCAGGTGGATGCGTTCGAGCACCGGTGCCGCCTGCGTGGCCAGGGCAGCGAGCAGGTCGAGCAGATTCGCATCCAGCATCCGCGGCCGCTGGAACCAGCAGGCGACCGCGCCGCTGACGGCGCCGTCCTCGGTCAGCGGAATCAGGCAGAGTGCCTCGACGCCCTCGGCATCCAGGCCCGCCGCCAGGGTCGGGAAGCTCGCCGCGATGTCGGCGGGGCTGCGGCAGAGCACCGGCCGACCGTTCTCCAGGCACTCCCGGACCGGTAGCAGGTCGGCCAGGTCGACGCTGCCCGCCAGCGGCCGGGAGCCGGAGACCAGCTCCAGCCGACCGTCGGATTCGGCGACGATGACCGACACCGTCGCATCCGTCGCCGTCTCGGCCGACACCCGCAGCACCGACCCGAACTCCGCCATCGTGGTGGCCGGGGCCAGGCCGGCCGCGGCCTCCTGCATGATGCGTACCCGGGCCACCGCGGCCTCGGCCGTGCGCCGGGCGTCGAGCAGGTCCCGCTCGTACTTGAGCCGGATCCCGGCATCGAAGACGGCGGCGTAGATCAGTTCGTCGGCACCCGAATCGTCCACGACCAGGCTGACCAGCACGTCCCGGGTGCCGCCGGCGCGGGTGGCCAGGCTGAGCAACATCTCGTTGAGCGGGTGCCGCGTCTGCAGGAGCGGCATGAACCGGGTCTCGAAGACCAGCTTGCTGCCCCTGGAGAGCAGGGACAGGAAGTAGCGGCCGACGATGTCGTCCTGCGGAGAGCCCGTCCAGTCGCAGAACGTGTCGTTCGCCGCGCGGATGACGCCGTCGGTCGACATCGCGAACAGGCCCGCCGGCGCGTGCTGGAACAGCGCCCGCGAGACGTCGTCCGGTGTCACAAGCGGCGCCGGATCTGCCGTTCGATCTCGGTCGGATCGGACAGGTGGGCGTAGTGTCCGGCCGCGCTGAGCACGACCAGTTCGCTGCCCTCGATGTTCTCGTGCAGGTACTCACCCACCTCGAGCGGGGCGATCAGGTCGTCGGCGGACTGCAGGATCAGCGTGGGCGTGCTGATGTTCTTGAGGAACCGGCGCATGTCCGAGAGGAAGGTGACCCTGGCGAAGTGCTGGGCGACCATCGTGTCGGTGCGGGCCATGCTTTCGGCCAGTTCCGCGGCCAGTTCGGGGCGTTCCGGGTTTTTCATCAACGCCGGCGCCATCTCGGCGGCCCAGCTGACGTGGTTGACTTCCAGAGCGTCGAGCAGACCGTCGATGTCGGCGCGCTCGAAACCGCCCACGTAACCGTCGTCGTTCAGGTAGCGCGGCGACGGGCCCAGCATGATGAGCTGGGCGAACCTGTCCGGTTCCTCGATCGCGGCCAGCGCCCCGATCATGGCGCTCACCGAGTGCCCGACGAAGACCACGTCGTGCAGGTCGAGGTGACGCAGGATGTCGAGCAGGTCGGCCGCGTACCCGCGCAACGAGTCGTACTTGCGGCGGTCGTACGCCGACACATCCGAGTCGCCGGACCCGACGTGGTCGAAGCGCACCACGCGTCGCTCGCCGACGAATTGCGGTGCGACCAGGCGCCACATGTCCTGGCTGGTGCCGTAGCCCGGTCCGAAGACGATGGGCGGTGCGGCCGGATCGCCCTCGACGCTCACGGCGTTGCGCCGGAGCACGTCGACTGCCGCCAGGTCGGAGGTTTCTGGGCCTGAAAGCGCGCTGGGGATCACTCTGGTGATTCTTCCATAATGACCGGTGCCGCGGGGTTCCCCGACGGCACCCGACCGGGTCAGTGGGTCAGCGCCGACACCGTTCGCGGGCGCACGATGAACCAGAGGCTGAGGATGGAGATGATCGCGCAGACACCCATCACCGAAGCCATCGGGACGGCGGTGCCGACCCCGAGCAGGCCCACGACCGGGGAGATCAGCCCGGCGATGCCGAAGTTGGCGGCGCCGAGCACGGACGCGGCGGTGCCGGCCTCGCTGCCGTGCGAGTTGAGGGCGATGACCTGCACGGTGGGGAAGGTGAACCCGCAACCGGCGATGAAGAACCACAGCGGGATGAGGGTGCCCCACAGGCCCGCGCCCAGCAGGTCGAGGGTGAGAATCGTTGCCGACGTGATCACGAGTACCGTGGTGGCGCCGATCAGGATGTTCTGCGGCCCCACGTTGTAGCGGTGCATGAGCCGCGAGCTGGTCTGCACGCCAACGACGATGCCGAGGGAGTTGACGGCGAAAAGCACCCCGTACTGCTGGGCACTGAACTCGTAGACCTGCTGGAAAAGGAACGGTGAGGAGGAAAGGTAGGAGAACAGACCGGTGAAGGTCATCGCCCCGATGATCGCGACGCCCACGAAGGTGCGGTCGCTGAGCACGGCCCGGTAGCGCTGGCCCAGGCTCGAGTGGCCCGGCACCGTGCGACGATCCTGCGGCAGGGTTTCCACGATCCAGATCGCGACGGCCACCATCACCACGATGCCGTAACCGGCGAGCACCCAGAAGATGCCGCGCCACGGCATCACGAGCAGCAGCTGCGAGCCGACGACGGGGGCGATCACCGGCGCCAGGCCGCTGACCAGGGCCAGGCGGGAGAGCATTTTGACCAGCGGCTTGCCGCCGAACAGGTCGCGCACCATGGCCATGGCCACGACCGCGCCGGCCGCGGCGCCGAAGCCCTGCAGCACCCTGAAGATGCCCAGCGTCACGATCTCGGTCGAGAGTGCGGCGCCGACACAGGCGAGCACGTGGAAACCCGTGGCCAGCAGCAGCGGCAACCGGCGGCCGACCTTGTCGCTCCACGGGCCTACGATCAGCTGGCCGAAGCCGAAGCCGATCATGGTGCCGGTCAGGGTGAGCTGGATGGCGGCGGCCGAGACCCCGAGTTCGCTTTCGAGGGTGGGGAACGCGGGCAGGTACAGGTCGATGGTGAACGGGCCGAGGGCCGTGAGCGCGCCGAGGATGATGATGTAGACGATGCGCTGCCCGCGGGAAAGCGCGTCACCCGGGTGCCGGGCGGTGGAGGCGAGCTGCGCCTCGGAGATCACGGGGATGACGGCAGTAGTCACGTTGAAGAGTCCTCGGTCGGAGTCGTGCGAAAGGAGTGCGGGCGATCGCCCAGTAGCAAAAAGCGTGCGCCGCTCGGTTCTATTCCACCTCAGCGGCATCCCGGCAAAGATTGCGCGGATCCGGCCTTTTCTGCATGTTCCCGGGCGCCGGGTGCGTCTGAATCCGCCCGGCCTGGTCGACTTTGGAGTTATGCCATCCAGCCGGGGTCGGGGTCGGCAGGGGGGCAGGGTTAGGGAGACTCGGCGGGCGTGCCGGCGGGCACCCCTGCCGGGAGTCCGGCCGGGTCGTCGAGCAGGCCCTCGAAGGCCAGCTCCGCGGCGCCGATCATCAGCAGGTTGGAACCGAGCTCCGCGGCGCTGAGCCGCACGGTGCCGAAGGCGGCGTCGAGCGAGTGCTTCGCCACGGCGGAGCGCAACCTGTCGGCATCCACCGCCAGCAGCGCGGCAAGAAACCCGCCGAGCACCACCACCTGTGGGTTGAGGATGTTGATCGCCCCGGCCAGCGCCACCGCGAGGTGGTCGATCTGACGGTTGACCTCGGCGCGCACCTCCGGCGACGTGGATGCCCGCAGCGCCTGTTCGAGCTCGTCGGCATCCGCTCCGGCCAGGCCGAGCACCTCGAGCAGCTCGCGCCGGGTGACCTCTGCCTCCAGGGTGCCGCGGATGCCGGCGGAGTCGACCCGTTCACTGTCGCTGACCCTGGTGTGCCCGAACTCGCCCGCGTAACCGGCGATACCGCCGGCCGGCGCACCCCCGACGATCATGCCGCCGCCGATTCCGCTCGCACCGCCGTTGAGGTAAATGAGATCGGTGATGCCCTTGCCGGCGCCGAAGAACCGCTCGGCCATGGCGCCCAGGCTGGCGTCGTTGGCGGCGAGAACCGGGTAGCCGGTCGCGGCCTCGAGCATTTCGGCGAGGGGTTCGTCGATCCAGCCCAGGTGCGGCGCGTGCCGCACGAGTCCGTCGTGGGCGCGCACCAGGCCGGGCACGGCCACGCCGATTCCCACGACCTTGAACCTGGCCTCGAGTTCGCCGCGCATGCCGTCGATCACGGCTGCGGCGATGTTGACGGCCTCGAGCACGCTCGGGGACTGGTCGGTGGGGTAGCGCACCCGGCGGTGCACCTGACCGTCGAGGCCGACGATGCCGATGGTGACGGCGTCGATCTCCGGGTTCACGGCGAGCGCCACGACCTGCTCGCTGACACTGACGATGGGACTGGGCCGGCCGACCTGATTGGTGGAGCTCGGTTCGCGCTCGACGACCAGCCCGCGATCGACCAGCTCGGCGACGAGGGCGGCGATGGTGGACCGGTTCAGCCCGGTGACCCTGGTCAGCTGGGACCGCGACGCCGCCCCGCTGCGGTGCACGAGTCGCAACACCACAGACAGGTTGTGTCTGCGCACGTCGTCATGGCTGCTGCCCTGCACGGTTCCTCCGTCTGGCTGACGCCCGATTCTGCGAGCGTGAGTCACTCTGGCCCCCAGAATACCCGGCATCTCCCCCGACCCGGCGTGATACGTTGCAGAACGCTACAAATCGACCCAGACAAGGAAGTCCATGGAATTCCCCAGCATGAGAATCGCCCTCACCGGCGGAAGCGGCAAGCTCGGCAGGACCGTGCTCGCCCGGCTCCGCGCCGAGGGCCATCACGTGATCAACTTCGACCTGGCCGGCAGCCGCGAAGCCGGCTTCGTGCGCATCGATCTCACCGACTTCGGACAGGTGGTCGACGCCTTCGCCGGCGTCAACGACCAGGTGGACGGCTTCGACGCCGTGGCGCACCTGGGCGCAATCCCGGCGCCGGGCCTGGCGCCCGATGTCGCCACCTTCCACAACAACATGCTCTCCAGCTACAACGTGTTCCAGGCCGCCCGCCGCAATGGCATCAAGCGCATCGTGTACGCGTCGAGCGAGACGGTGCTCGGCCTGCCGTTCGACGTCGACCCGCCCTACATCCCGGTCGACGAGGAGTACCCGGCCCGGCCGGAGAGCACATACTCGCTGGTGAAGCACCTCGAGGAGCAGATGGCCATCGAGCTGGTGCGCTGGGACCCCGAGCTCTCGATCACGGCGCTGCGGTTCTCCAATGTGATGGACCCGGAGGACTATGCCAGGTTCGAAGGGTTCCAGACGGATGCGACGCTGCGCAAGTGGAATCTCTGGGGCTACATCGACGGCCGCGACGGTGCCCAGGCCGTGCTCAAGGCGCTGCAGACCGCCCCGCCCGGCTTCGAACGCTTCATCATCGCCGCCGCGGACACCGTGATGCGCCGGCCCAGCGCCGAGCTCGCCGCCGAGGTCTTTCCGAACGTGCAGCTCACCCGCCTGGTCCCCGGGACCGACACCCTGCTCGCCATCGACAAGGCCCGGCGCCTGCTCGGCTACTCCCCCGAGCACTCCTGGCAAGACCCCCGCTGACCCCTCGTAATCTGTGAGAAAAGCCCCAGAATCTCGAGATTTCTGGGGCTTTACTCACGGTTCGCGGACCGGGGCGGGGCCGGTCGAACCCCGCTCGACGTAACGCGGCGGCAGCAGGTCGACGTGCGGGGTGCGGTCGCCGGTGATCTGGCGGATGGTCAGTTCCACCGCACGTACTCCGGAGTCCTCCGCGGACAAAGGGATCTCGTCCAGCGGCGGACTGAACGCCGAGGTGTCGAAGACCGCGCAGGCCGAGATCACCGACAGCTGGCCGGGAATCGAGATCCCCCGGGCGGCGAGGATCTCCAGCACCGTGACCTGCACGGATTCGCCGGCGTGCATGACCAGGGCCGTCATGGTCGGCATGGCGCTGAACAGCTCGTCGATACCGCGGCGGATGCTGTCCATGTCGCCGTCCGGCATCACGAAGGCCGTCGCGATGTCACGGTCGTCCGACGCGGCGAAGAACCCGTCCCGGAACCGAAGCGGGTAGTTCGCGCCCCAGTCATAGGTGAGGCGTGACATGCCGAGCAGCCCGATCGAGCGGTGCCCGAGGTCGGCGAGCCGGCCGACGGCCAGGTGCGCGGCCTCCTCGAAGTCCAGGTCGACGCAGACCAGCCCGGAGGTGTCGGCCGGCACGCCGATGACCGTGGCGGGGATGTTGAGAGCGCGCAGCAGCGGCATCCGCTCGTCGTCCAGGGAGACGTCCAGCGCGATGATGCCGTCGGCGAGTCGGCTCGAGGTCACCCGCTCCAGCCCTGTGGAGGCCTCGTCGGCGGTGAGCAGAAGCACGTCGTAGTCGATCTTGCGGGCCGCCGTGGCTACGGCGAGCACGAAGGACATCAGCACCCCGGCCTGGGTGTCGGGGCGCACCGGGGCGGTCAGGGCGAAGATGCGGGTGCGGGTGCCGGCGAGCATCCTGGCCCCGGCATTGGGCCGGTAGCCGAGCTCCTGGATGGCGCTGACCACCCGGTTCCTGGTGGACTCGGCGATGGAGCGGTTGCCGCTGAGCGTGTACGACACCGTGCTGATCGACACCCCGGCGAGACGGGCTACGTCGTTGATAGTTGCCATGCGTCCTCTGATACCTGGATGGAGCCGTCGGTGCGTCACCGCTAAGAATACCCAGCGACCGGCCGGCTGCCGCCCGGGCGCTGGGTACTGGAATCAGCCCTTGACGGCGCCGATCATGACTCCGGAGCTGATGTGCTTCTGCAGGAACGGGTAGACGATCAGCACCGGCACCAGCGCGATGATCACGACGGCCATCTGCACCGCCAGGGTGGCGACCTCACCGCTGCCCACACTCACCTGGCCGGGCACCGAGACGCCCTGTAGCACGTAGGAGCGCAGGATCACCTGCAGCGGCAGCTTTTCGCTGTCGTTGATGTACAGGGTGGCGTTGAAGAACGCGTTCCAGTAGCCGACGCCGTAGAACAGGCCGATCACGGTGATCACCGAGCGTGACATCGGCAGCACCATCTTGGTGAGGATGCGCCAGTCGCCGGCGCCGTCGATCCGCGCGCTGTCGATGATCGACTGGTCGATGCCCATGAAGAAGCCGCGCATCAGGAAGATGTTGAACACGCTGATGCAGCTGGGCAGGATCAGCGACCAGTACGAGTTGATCAGGCCCAGGTTGCTCACCAGCAGGTAGCTGGGGATCATGCCCGCACCGAAGAACATGGTGATCAGCAGGAAGAACAGGATCGGCCGGTGCGCGTATGAGCCGGGCCTGGAGAGGCCGTAGGCGGCCATCACCGACACCACCAGGCTGATCAGGGTGCCCACCGCGGTGATGCCGACACTGACCATGACGGCCCGGGTGACCACTCCGCCGGAGAGGATCTGTTCGTAGGCGGAGAAGGTGAGCTCGCCGGGCACCATCACCATGCCACCGGCCGCCGTGATGGTGGCCTGCGAGGAGAAGCTGGTGAGCACGACGATGTAGAGGGGTATGACGATCAGGGCGGCCATGCCGAAGAGCACGATGCCGCGGGCACCGGCTTCGAGCGGAGCGCGGGGCTCCTCCCAGGCCGGCCGGATGACCCGGGGAGGACGGGAGCGCGCTGAGGCGCGTGGTTTGGTGGTGATACTCATGATTTCTGGTAGACCCCGGCTTCTCCGAATAGGTGCGCGAGTTTGTTGGCGCCCAGCACCAGGATCACGCTGATCACGCCCTTGATCAGGCCTGCGGCGGCGGCGTAACTCCAGTCGCCGTTTTGGATGCCTGAGTAGTAGACGAAGGTGTCCAGCACCTCCGCCGCACCCGCTCCGACCGCGTCACGTTGTAGCAGCAACTGCTCGAAGCCCACGGTGAGGGAATCCCCCAGGCGCAGGATGAGCAGCAGGATGATGATCGGCCGCAGGGCGGGCAGGGTGATGTGCCACATCCGCTTGAGCCGGCCGGCGCCATCCATCGCCGCAGCCTCGTACTGGCTCGGGTCGATGGCGCTGAGCGCGGCGAGGAACACGATGATTCCCCAGCCGGCGTCCTTCCAGAGCGCCTGAGAGGTGACCAGGATCAGGAAGGTGTCTGGCTGGGTCATCAGGTTGACCGCCTCGATGCCGTTGTCGCGCAGGAACTGATTGAGCAGCCCCGCCCCGCCGAGGATCTGCTGGAAGATCGAGATCACGATCACCCAGGACAGGAAGTGCGGCAGGTAGACGATCGACTGGAACAGCGACCGCACCCGCGGGCTGAGCAGCCCCTGCAACAGGATCGCCAGCATGATCGGCACCGGGAAGAAGAAGACCAGCTGGAACGCTGTGATGGTGAGGGTGTTGCGCACCGCCGACCAGAAGGCCTCGTCGGCCAGCACCCGTTCGAAGTTGGCGAAGCCGACCCACGGGTTCTCGAACGCTCCCACGTAGGGCGAGTAGTCCTGGAAGGCGATCGCATTGCCGACGATCGGCACGTAGGCGAACAACGCGGTGAGCAGCAGCGCCGGCAGCACCATGATCAACAGGGTGCGGTCGCGCTTGAACAGGGCGCGGCGCTTCTTCCGCTTTTTCGCCGTCGCGGCCTTCAGGGTGGCGGGGTCTGCGGGCGGCGCCGCCGAAGTGGGGCGCCGCTCGTCGGTTAAGGTCATCGGCCCGACCTACGCGTCCAGGTACTTCTGGTAGAACTTGCGCAGCTCGTTGCCACCGTTGGACTTCCAGGTCTCGATCGCGCCGTCCAGGGCCGAGAGTTCCTTGCGCCCGTTGGCCACGTCGGCCTTGAGGTCGTCGAAGGGCTTGCCCAGCGAACCGAACTTGGCCGGTTCCTGGATCTGCACCCCGTAGAGCACCGGGTCGGCCGCGAAGGCACTCATCCGGGCGCTCCAGTTGCAGTAGTCGGTCACGAACTGCGGGTACTCCACGTGCGCCTGCACGACCGGCGGGTGCACCAGGAACGAGTAGGTCGAGGTGACCTCGGCCTGGCCCTTGGCGTTGAGCACCGGGGCGCCGTTCGCGTCGAGGTCGTAGTGGGTGCCCTGAACCCCGGAGTTGAGGAGCTGGTACTCCGCGGTGCCGAACGGTGCCGCGATGAAGTCGGCCACGGCGAGCATCTCCTTGATGGCCTTTTCGTCGGCCTTCTTGTTGATGAAGCTGAAGATGTTGGTGGGGCTGCCCTTGTACAGGGTGGGGTCGCCGCCGTCGGCCGCGAAGAAGTCCATGGCCTGGGTGTTGTAACCCGGGTTGGACGGCAGCACCCTGGCGAGGGACTCGGCCCAGCCGCCCACGCCGTCGCTCTTGACCAGCGTGTTCCCGGCCTCGTAGCGACTGTTGGCCTGCTGGTCATTGCCGGCCATGGCGTCCGGGTGCACCGCACCGGACTTGAACAGGCGGGTCAGCCAGTCCAGGGCCTCGCGGTACTGGTCGGTCTCGAACTTGTGCACCAGCTTGCCGTCGGCGACGGTCCACTTGTCTGGCACGCCGAACATGATCTGACCGGCGTTCCACAGGTCATCGGCGCCCCAGCGGTTCTTGGACGCATCCGTCGCCTCGGTGAGGATGGTGATGAAGCTCTCGGCGTCGGTGGGCAGCGGCAGGCCGAGCTCGTCGAAGATGTCCTTGCGGTAGAAGAACGCGTTCTGGATGACCTCACCCGGGTACGGAAGCCCGAAGAGCTTGCCCTGGAAGACCGAGTACTTCCACGAGTCGGTCGGAATGTTGGCCAGGTTGGGGTAGTCCTTCACCTTGTCGCCGGCGAGATACGGGCTGAGGTCGGCGAACAGGGAGGTGACGGCCTGGTCGAATTTGGGCGGCAGGTTCCAGGACGGGATGACCACCATGTCCGGCACGTTGTTCGGCGACGCGAGCACGGCCTGGATCTTTTCGCCGTAGGTGTTGCCGTCGGAGACCTGGAACTTGATCGTCGCGCCCAGTTCCTTGTTCACGGCCTTGAAGTAGTCGTTGTTCGAGCTGGGGATGGTCCACCAGGCCGGGGAGAGCGCGGTGTACGACCCGCCGGCGCCCGGTACCTTCGCCACGGACTTGCGCAGCGTGGTGGGCAGCTTCAGGTAGCCGGCGGTGGAGCCGTTGACGCTGACCAGGTCCGGGACCGCGAAGTCCACCGGATAGTAGTTCGGGATGACGCCGGCGATGTCCTCGGCGCTGAACAAGCCGCCCGACGTGCTGGCCGTTCCGGTGCTGCAGCCGGCGAGAGTGGCTGCGGCCGCTCCGGCACCTACGAAGCCCAGGAAGGACCTCCGGTTCAGCGGCTTCTTGGCGAATGCTCTCAGATCAGAACTGGCCGTTTGGATGCTCATGCTGCCTCACTTCTTCGTAAGTTGCTGTTCTTGCCGAGGCCTGGAAAAGCAAGAATTGCCCCCAAGTCCAACTCCCTGCGGAAGCGCTTCGACAATCGGGAGTGTACAGGGAGGAATTACGCGGAGGCAACCACAAATCGCGAATTGTGACCTAGACTCGGCATGTCGACGTAGTTTTCGCGACAACTGTCGAAACGCTTCGACGGTCACCGAACCAGGAAGAACTTGATGACGCACGGCACCGACGCCGCAACGGCACACCACCTACTCGACCAGCTCACCGTCGAGGAGAAGCTCAGCCTGCTGCATCAGGCCAATCCCGCCATCGAGCGCCTGGGCCTGGACGCCTTCTCCACCGGTACCGAGGGCCTGCACGGCCTGTCCTGGCTCGGCGAGGCCACGCTGTTCCCGCAGCCGGTCGGCCTCGCCGCCTCTTGGGACCTGGACCTGGTGCGTCGGGTAGGCGAAGCCGTGGGCATCGAGGTGCGGGGCAAGCACGCCGACTCCCCCGCGGTGAGCCTGAACGTGTGGGCGCCGGTGGTGAACCCGCTGCGGCATCCGCTCTGGGGCCGTAACGAGGAGGGCTACTCCGAGGACTCCTGGCTGACCGGTCTGCTCGGCTGCGCCTACTCGTGGGGCCTGCGCGGGAACGATCCCGTGCGCTGGCGCACGGTGCCCACCCTCAAGCACTTCCTCGGCTACAACAACGAGGTCGACCGCTCCACGACCAACTCGCAGCTGCGCCAGCGAGTGCTGCACGAGTATGAGCTGCCGGCCTACCGCCCGGCCATCGAAGAGGGCGCCGCCGGCGCCGCGATGCTCTCCTACAACCTGGTGAACGGCCGCCCGGCGCACGTCTCCGACCTCGTCGCGGCACACCTGCGCACCTGGGTGGCCGACAGTGCCGACCTGTTCATCGTCAGCGACGCCGCCGCGCCCACCAACCTCTTCGTGTCCGAGGAGTTCTTCGACGGACCCGTGGCCGCTCACGCCGCCGCGTTGATCGCCGGCGTCGACAGCTTCACCGACAACGACACCAACACGGAACCCACGGTCTCGGCCATGCGCCGGGCCCTCGCTGAGGGACTCATCGGCATCGAGCACGTGGATGCCGCGGTGCTGCGCCTGCTCACGGCCCGCGCCCGCACCGGCGAATTCGACACCGAACCGCATCAATACGCCGGCATCACCGCCGACGTGATCGGCTCACCTGCCCACCTGGCCCTGGCGAGGGAGGCAGCCGCGGCCGGTACCGTGCTCCTGAAGAACGACCCTGTCGCCGGCACCCCGGTGCTGCCGCTGGCCCCGGCGTCCCGGGTCGCCCTCCTCGGGCCGATCGCCGACCGGGTCCTGGCCGATTGGTACAGCGGCAGTCTGATCGCCCCGGTGAGCCTCACAGATGGGCTGGCCACGGCGCTGGCCGCCACCGGCGGTGGCGTCACCGTCGCCAGCGGCAGCGACCTGATCGCGCTCCGCGACCCGCGCACCGGCCGCTACCTCACCTCCGGCGGACCCGTCGGCGGGCGTCTGCACGCCGCGAGTGTCACCGTCGGCGACGCACAGACCTTTGAAATGACCGAGTGGGGTCATGGCCACGTCACCCTGCGGAACACCGCAACCGACCGCCTCGTCACCCGCGGCGCGCACGGCTATCTTGAGGACACCGCCACCCGGGTGGGCGGCTGGGTCGCCCAGGAAGACCTGCGCCTGCTCCGCCACGACGACGGCAGCGTGTCGCTGCAGCACCGCGGCTCCGGTCTCTGGCTGCACGCCGACCTCGGCAACGGCGCCATCCTGGCCCAGCCGGCCACCGAGGCCACGGCCGACAGGTTCGGCCTCCGGGTGCTGCGCTCCGGGCTCGCCCACGCCGCCCAGGTGGCCGCCGCGGCCGACACCGTTATCGTCACCGTCGGCAACGACCCGCACCTGGGCGGCCGTGAGACCGAGGACCGTCCGGCCCTCGCGCTGCCGGAGCATCAGGCCGAACTTGTCGGCGCGGCCGCCGATGCCAATGCGCACCTGGCGCTGCTGGTGATCTCCTCCTACCCGTTCGCCCTTGGCGGGGCACTCGAGAAGGCCCCGGCCATCCTGTGGTCGTCGCACGCCGGCGAAGCGCTCGGCCACGGCCTCGCCGACGTGCTCACCGGCGCGGTGGAGCCCACCGGGCGTCTTGCACAGACCTGGTGGTCCGGCGAGTCCGACCTCGCCGACGTGCTCGACTACGACATCATCACCAGCGCCAGCACCTACCTCTATTCCTCGGCAACACCCGACTTCGCCTTCGGCCACGGGCTCGGTTACGCCCGGGCATCCGTGTCGGCCGCCACGCTGTCCGCCAGCCGGGTTCGGTGGACCGACGAGACCGGACTGACTCCGGTCACCGTGACCGTCGGAGTGAACGGCGACCCCAGCGACGGGCAGCCCGCGGGGCCGGCCGTTGCCACCGTGCAGCTCTACGTCGCGGCGAACGCGCACCGGCTGCCGTTCCCCCGCCGCCGCCTGGCCGGCTTCGGTCGGGTGAGCGTCGCGGCCGGCGGTGCCGCAGAGCTGACCATCACCCTCGACCCTGCCGCGTTGATGGTCTGGGACGTGACCACCCAACGCCTCATCGTGGAAACCGGCGAATACGAGCTGCTCGTCGGCCGCTCGGCCGAGAGCATCGACCACCGGCTGCTGTTGCACGTCGACGGTGTCTCCGTCGCACCCCGCAACCCTGTGGCCGGGTTCGGCGCCGATTCCTTCGACCACACCGGGCACAGCGACACCGTGCGGAGCGAGCTGGTGGCGTACACACCGCTGGCCGGCACCGCCGTGGCGGTGGCCGCCGATGCGCGGCGCGCCCGCCTGGTCTACCTGACGGTGGACCTGGCCGCCCTGGCCGGAGTGCTCGCGGTCGAGGCCCGCGGCACCGGCCGGATCGAGCTGGAGAGCCGTCGCGATGGACTCTGGTCACCGCTCGGCAGCGCCGAGGTCGGTACGCTCGACTGGCAGACCGTGTCGATTCCTCTCGAGGGTGCGGGCACCAACACCGCACCGGCCGACCTTCGGGTCACTCTGTCGCGGGGGGTGCAGCTCGCGTTCCTCGGCGGGCCGCACGTCGCGCTTTCCTAGATTCGCCGCATCCATTCACCATCAGCATCACCGACTAGACGGGACATCATGCTCAGCAATCTGACCGGATGGCACTTCATCATCATCCTCTTCGTCGTACTCCTGCTCTTCGGCGCACCCAAACTGCCCGCGCTGGCGCGCAGCATGGGCCAGTCGATGAAGATCCTCAAGACCGAGCTGGCGCCCACCGACGCCGCCGTGCCCGACGAGAAGCCGGCCACCGCCCCTGCCGCAACGACGCTCGACAAGCCCAAGCCCTAACCCCCGTCCCGGCCCCGCAAACTGTGAGCTCAGCCCCGAAAACTCGAGGTTTTTTGGGCTGGGCTCACCGTTCGCGGGACGAGAGGGTGCCGTCGGGTGCCCTGAAGAGACGGATGCCCGTGGTGGGCACAACGACCTCGTGCCGGCGGCCGCGGTAGCCGATGAGCCTGGCGCCCGCGAAGCGCTCCGCGCTGGCGCGCAGGGTCACGCTCACCAGGGTTCCGTCGGACCAGGTGAGGTCGACGAGCACGCCGCCCCGGGCGGCCAGCCCGGTCACCCGCCCCTCGGGCAGTGACGCGGGCAGCGCGGGCAGCAGCTCGAGGGTGCCGGTGTGCGACTGCAGTAGCAGCTCGCAGACCGCGGCGACAAAGCCCAGGTTGCCGTCGATCTGGAACGGCGGGTGCGCGGCGAAGAAGTTGGGGTACAGCCCGCCGGCATGGGGACCGGCGTCGTCGCGGGCCGGCCGCAGCACCAGCTCGAGCAGGTCGTCGACCTTGGTGGGCTGGTGCAGCCTGGCGCGTAGGCACAGTTTCCAGGCCAGCGACCAGCCGGTGGAGTCGTCACCGCGTCGGTCCAGGGTGGCCGACGCCGCCCGGGCGTGCTCGGCGTTCAGACCGTCGCCGGGGTACAGCCCCACCAAGTGCGAGACGTGCCGGTGCTGCGGGTCGGTTTCGAGGCGCTCCCGGTCCCACTCGAGCAGGGTGCCGTCGCTGCCGATTCGGGGGCCGGGGATGCGCACCAGCGCGGCCGCCGCCTCGGCGAGGATCGGGTCGTCGCCCTGCCCGCTGTCGGCGGCGAGGCCGGGCAGCAGTGCGAACAGTTCGCGCAGCAGGGTGCGGTCCATGGTCGACCCGGTGCCGGCCGCGACCGGCCGGCCGTTCTGCAGGAACTGGTTCTCTGGCGACGTGGAGGGCCGGGTGGTCAGGCTGCCGCCGGGCAGTTCCACCAGGAAGTCGAGGCAGAACCGGGCGGCCCCGGCCGCGAGGCGCCACAGCCGGGCGAGCTGGTCGGGCGTGGCGGTGCCGAACCGGCGCACCTCGTCGAGCTGCCGCACCAACCAGACCCCGGCCATCGGCCACTGCGCCCAGGAGGCGTCGCCGGTGACCGGCGAGCTGAACGCCCATCCGTCGGAGTTGTGGTGCGCCGCCCAGCCCCGGCAGCCGTAGAGCCGGTCGGCGGTGTGCGCGCCCCGCTCGGCGAGGGCCTCCACAAAGGTGAGCAGGGGCTCAGCGGTCTCGCCGAGCCGGGCCACGTGGGCGCCCCAGTAGTTCATTTGGGTGTTGATGTTGAGGGTGTAGTTGCTGCTCCACGGCGGCTGCATGGAGTCGTTCCAGAGGCCCTGCAGGGTGGCGGGCAACCCGCCGGGTCGGGAGGACGCTATCAAGAGGTAGCGGCCGTAGTCGAAGAGGAGCGACAACAGGCCGGGATCGGTCAGCGCGGCCGGGCGGGGGTCGGTGGCGGCGCGGTCGAGCCGGTCGGGAGCGGTCCAGCCGTCGGCACCGGCCGGCCCGGGCAGGTCCAGGCTGACCCTGTCGAACAGGGCCGTGTAGTCCAGCCGGTGCCGGGCGGCGAGGTCGTTGACGGATGCCCCGGCGACAGCGCCCAGGCGGGCCGAGGCGGTGGCGGCGCTATCCGCTGCGGTGCCGGAGGCCGGGCGGCCGGCGGCGGTGAAGGTGGTCTCGGTGGCCACGCAGACCAGGATCTCCGTGGCACCCTCGATGCGGAGGGCACCTGACCCGTCGGGTGCGGCGTGACCGTCATGCCGCACAGACACCACGATGGCGCCCTGCAGCGGCTGGATGCCGTCCAGTTCCCAGACGGCGGCGGGCCGGTCGGGCCGGTGCCCCGGCGCCACGTCGGCCGGCAGCTGCAGCCGAAGACTCAGGCCGTCGGTCGTGACCGTGCGGCCCAGGTCGGCGAGCGGGCTGCTGACCGAGACCGTGAAGACCGGGTCGGGCAGGGCGGCGTCGGCCACGATGTGGTGCACGAGCACCCCGTCGGGGTGGCTGGCGAAGCTGGTCTGTTCGAGGCCGGCCCCCTGGATGTGGTGGACGGCGTCGGCCAGGTCGAGCCACCGCCGGGTCAGGGCGTGGCCGCCGGGCAGGTCGATCTGCACGGTGCCCAACGGCAGGTAGGCCTGGGTGTACTCGGCGCTCAGCGCGGCCAGTTCCGCCTCGGCCTCGGCCGCCCGGTCCTCGGCGAGGTGCGCCCGTGCCGCGGCGAGCGCGGCCGCGGCGGTCGGGGCATCCACCGGCCCGTGGCGGTGTTCGCTCTCCGGCGAGCCCGACCAGGCGGTCTCGTCGTTCAGGTGCAGCCGGGTGCACCGGTCGGTGGTGTCGACCATGGCACCCAGTGCGCCGTTGCCGAGCGGGAGGGCATCCAACCAGTTCCTGCTCGGCGCGGTGTAGGATAGCTCGCTCATCAGGGCTGCGGCGGGGAGTCCGGCAGGGCACTCTCGCGGAGCACGATCGAGGCGGCCGGGGCCAGCTCGACGTCGCCGGAGAGTTGCGCCTCGGTGAGCAGGTCGTAGCCGTTCAGGGCGACCGTGCGGGCGCTCTCGCCGTGGTTGAAGACGAAGAGGTAGCTGCGGTCGCCGGCGTAGCGGCGCACGATTTCGACGCCGTCACCGGCCTGCGGGTGTTCCGGGCCGATGCCGGCTTCGGCGAGCATCCGGGTCAGATGCGCGCGCAGCGCAGCCTGGTCGAGCCGGGTGGCCAGGTAGTGCACCGTGCCGGCGCCGAGCCGGTTGCGGGTGATCGCCGGCCGGCCGGCCAGCGGAGCGTGGGTGAAGGTGGCCAGCACCTCGGCGCCGGTGGCCTGCAGGTCTTCGGCCCAGGCATCCGCCCGCGACCCGTCGGAGAGCTGCACGGTCTCGCCTGCGGCGAGCGGGTGGTGCTCTTCGACGCGGATGCCCGCCAGCGGGGCGAAGGCGCCGCTGAAGCCGCCGGGGCGCACGCTGAGGTTCTCGTCGGTGCTGCCGGAGAAGAACCAGACCGCCGCGTGACCGCCGGCCGTGACGAAGGCGCGCAGCGTCTCGGCCTCGGCGTCGGAGGCGGCGATCTTGTTCGGCACCAGCACCAGGTCGTAGCCGGAGAGGTCCTGATCGAGCCGCACCACGTCGCAGGCGATGCCCTGCCACCAGAGCGCCCGGTGCACGGCGCGCACGGCGGGTAGGAAGGCGAGGTCGTCGGAGGGCAAGGCGCGCGTCTCGGCGGCCCACCAGGCGATGGAATCCCAGACGATGGCGACCCGGGCGACGTTCACCCGGCGGCCGTCCGCGGGCGGTTCGGCGATCTCGGCCAACGACGTGAGGGTGTGCCCGAGGGCGACGATCTCGCGGAACACCCGGGAGTCCTCCCCCGCGTGCGGCACCATCGGCGAGTGGAAGAACTCCGCGCCGACCCGCGGCGAACGCCACTGGAAGAACAGGCTGCCGGTAGCGCCCCTGGCCAGGTATTGCAGGGTGTTGCGCTCGAGCCGGCCGGGGTCCTTGGCGAACAGGCGCGCGGCGGCGTAGTCGTAGATCAGGCTGGTGGCCTGCTCCATCAGTACCCAGGGTCGGCCCTGGTTGAACGAGCGGGCCACGTCGGCGCCGAACGCCACGTGGGTCTCCCCCTCGATGTCGCGGGCGCTGGGATAGTGGTCGATCGACACCTCGTCGATCTCGGCGGCGAAATCCCACTGGTCGTAGTGGTTCCAGCTGGGCAGCATGAAGTTGGTCGTCACCGGCACGCCGGGGCTCAGCTCGCGGATGACCGCGACCTGCTCGCGCAGCGCGTCGCGGAGAGTGTCGGCGGAGAACCGTTTGAAGTCGAGCAGGTGCGCCGGGTTCGGCAGGTACTGGGTGGCCTGCGGCGCCAGGATGTGCTCGAAGGTGGCGTAGCTCTGCGACCAGAACGCACTGTTCCAGGTGCTGTTCAGCGCGGCCACGGTGCCGTAGCGCTCGGCCAGCCACAGCCTGAACGCCCGGTCCGTCTCGGGGCCGTACGAGACCGTGCCGTACTCGTTGTGCACGTGCCACATTCGCAGCGCCGGATGCCGGCCGTACCGTTCGGCGAGCGCGCCGGCGATCCGTCGCGCGGCATCCCGGTACGCCGGGGCGGCCGGGTTGTAGGTGTCCCGGCTGCCGTGCACCAGGCGCACGCCGTCCGCGGTGACCGGCAGGGCCTCCGGGTGGGCGAAGGTGAACCACGGCGGAGGCGACGCGGTGGGGGTGGCGAGCACTACCCCGATCCCGTTGGTGTGCATCAGGTCCATCACCCTGTCGAGCCAGCCGAAGTCGTACCGGCCTTCTTCGGGCTCGAGCGACGACCAGGAGAACACCCCGACGGTGACCCGGTTGACGTTCGCCTCACGCATCAGGCGCACGTCCTCCGCCCACACCGATTCGGGCCACTGCTCGGGGTTGTAGTCGCCGCCGTAGACAAAGCTGTGCTGGTGCTGCTGCTGCAAGGTGTTCCTGTTCCTCTTGCGAAATGACCGTAAGTTGCCCAGGTCCGGACGAGCTGCCCCGGGGCAACTCGTCCGCGCGAGGGCAACTCGGGAGAGAGCCTTAGACGGCCGGGAGGGTGCGGGTGGCGACCAGGGCCGCGTACCAGCGGGCGCTGTCCTTGGGGGTGCGCACCAGCGTGTCGTAGTCCACGTGCACGATGCCGAACCGCTTGGAGTAGCCGTAGCCCCATTCGAAGTTGTCCATCAGTGACCACACCTGGTAGCCGCGCAGGTCGACGCCGCGGGCCAGTGCCCGGTGCGCGGCGGTGAAGTGCCGGCGCAGGTAGTCGGTGCGGTCCACGTCGTGCACGCGGGCTCCGTCCTCCGTCTGCACGACCGTGTCGGCGAACGCCGCACCGTTCTCGGTGACCATCAGCGGCTGCGCCGGGAACTCCTCGTGCAGCGCCACGAGCAACTCCTCGAGGCCGGCCGGTTCGATGTTCCAGCCCATCTCGGTGTACGGGCCGGGCTGGGCGAGGAACTCGACCCTGTCGGCGCCGGGCCACGGCGAGGCACCGACATCCTTGTGCCCGTCGGCGTTCTGGCGCGGTGCCGCCCCGTCCCACAGCCGAACCAGGGTGGTGGAGTAGTAGTTGACGCCGAGCACGTCCAGCGGCTGGTGGATGATCTCGGTATCGCCGGGCAGGATGAACGCCCAGTCGGTGACGTCCTTGGTGTCTTCGAAGACATCCGCCGGGTAGGCGCCGGTCAGCAGCGGGCCCAGGAACACCCGGTTGGCGAGGGCGTCGATCTGCCGCACGGCCTCCGGCCCGGTCTCGCCCTCGCCGCGCAGCACGTGCAGGTTGAGGGTGATCGAGAAGTCGGGGTCGTTGGTCACCAGCGGCTTGAGCGCCAGGATCGCCAGGCCGTGCGCCAGGTTGAGGTGGTGCACGGCGGTGAGCGCCTCGGCGCCGTCGGTGCGGCCGGGCGCGTGCGAGCCGGAACCGTAGCCCAGGTAAGCGGAGCACCACGGTTCGTTCAGGGTGGTCCAGGTGTCCACCCGGTCGCCGAATGCCGCGCCCAGGATCGCCGCGTAGTCGGCGAACGCGTACGCGGTGGCCCGGTTGGTCCAGCCGCCCTCGTCCTCGAGGGCCTGCGGCAGGTCCCAGTGGTAAAGGGTGACGATCGGGCTGATCCCCCGGGCTATCAGCCCGTCGATGAGCCGGCCGTAGAAGTCCAGGCCCGCCTGGTTGGCCGGGCCCCGGCCGGTGGGCTGGATGCGTGACCAGGCGATGGAGAACCGATACGCCTGCAGGCCCAGCGTCACCATCATGTCGAGGTCCTCCTCGAGCCGGTGGTAGTGGCCGGAGGCGACGTCGCCGGTGTCGCCGTTCCAGATCTTGCCGGGGGTGTGGCTGAAGGTGTCCCAGATCGAGGGGCCCCGGCCGTCCTCGTCGAAGGCGCCCTCGATCTGGTAGCTGGCCGTGGCGGAGCCGAAGATGAACGAGTCCGGGAACGTGAGGCCGGCGTCGCGGTAGTCGGGTGAGGCCTGCGTGGTGCTCTGCTCGATGATGCTCATCGGAGGGTGGCCTTTCGGTCGGTGGAGGAGAGGATGTCGCCGCCGGCGAGGCGGGCCCGGAAGGGGGCATCCGAATCGCTGGTCACGACGGTGTCGTCGCGGGAAACTGTGATGGTGAAGGTGACAAAGCTGCCGTCGAGCGGGTTGGCGACTTCGACGGTGCGGATGCCGGCCGACTCGCCCGGGTAGACCGTGAGCAGGGTCTGGTCGGTGTAGTCGTAGTCGGGCCTGTCGTCGCGGGAACCGGTGGCCAGCACCGCTCCCCCACGCACCCACAGCGGGATGCTGTCGAACGCGTGCGTCTCCCGGCGCCAAACGGGACCGGTGACGACCTCGTCGGTCAGGTAGTTCGTCCAGGTGCCGGCCGGCAGGTAGTACTGCACGTCGCCGGCTTCGCTGAAGACCGGGGCCACGAGCAGGTCGGCGCCGAGCAGGTACTGCCGGTCGAGGTAGTCCACGGCGGGGTCGCCGGGAAACTCGAGTTGCATCGGCCGCATGAACGGGGCACCGAGACGGTGTGCCTCCAGGCCCACCTGGTAGAGGTAGGGCATCAGCGTCAGCTTCAGCTTGGTGAACACCCGGGTGACGTCGACGGCGCTCTGGCCGGGCTCCTCCCGGCCCTCGTCGAAGAGCCACGGCACCCGGTAGCTGGTGGACCCGTGCAGCCTGGAGTGGCTGGACAGCAGGCCGAACGCCAGCCAGCGCTTGAACACGGCCGGGTCGGGCATGCCCTCGAAGCCGCCGATGTCGTGGCTCCAGTAGCCGAAGCCGCTGAAGGCCAGCGAGAGCCCGCCGCGTAGGGTCTCGGCCATGGACTCGTAGCTGGAGGAGTTGTCTCCGCCCCAGTGCACGGGCTGCATCTGGCCGCCGACGGTTGCGGAGCGGGCGAACAGCACCGCATCGCCCTCGCCGCGGTGCTCCTGGAGCACCTCGAAGACGGCCTTGTTGTAGAGCTGGGTGTACAGGTTGTGCATCACCTCGGGCGACGAGCCGTCGTGCCAGACCACATCCGTGGGGATGCGTTCGCCGAAGTCGGTCTTGATGGCGTCGACGCCCTGTGCGAAGAGGCCGCGCAGCTTGTCCTGGAACCAGGTGACCGCGGCGGGGTTGGTGAAGTCCACCAGTGCCATGCCGGCCTGCCAGAGGTCCCACTGCCAGACGTCGCCGTCGGCCTTCCTCACCAGGTAGCCGGCGGCGGCGGCCTCGGCGAAGATGCCGGCCCGCTGGGCGATGTAGGGGTTGATCCAGGCGCTCACGTGCAGGTTCTTCTCGTGCAGCCTGGCGAGCATGCCCTCGGGGTCCGGGAACACCCGCGGGTCCCACTCGAAGTCGGTCCAGTTGAATTCGCGCATCCAGAAGCAGTCGAAGTGGAAGACAGAAAGCGGCAGGTCGCGCTCGGCCATACCGTCGATGAAGCTGTTCACGGTGGCCTCGTCGTACTGGGTGGTGAACGAGGTCGACAGCCATAGGCCGTACGACCAGGCCGGCACCCGCGCGGGGCGGCCGGTGAGGCGGGTGTAACGCTCGAGGATCTGCTTGGGAGTGGGCCCGTAGATCACCAGGTATTCGATGGCCGGACCGGCGACGGAGAACTGCACCCGTTCGACGGCCTCGGTGCCGACCTCGAAGGAGACGTGCTCGGGGTGGTTGACCAGCACGCCGTAGCCGCGGTTGGTGAGGTAGAACGGCACGTTCTTATAGGACTGTTCGCTGGAGGTGCCGCCGTCGGCATTCCAGATGTCGATGGTCTGGCCGTTCTTGATCAGCGGGCCGAAGCGTTCGCCCAGGCCGTAGACCAGTTCGCCCACGCCGAGGGAGAGCTGTGCGTGCGTGTAGCTGGGTGCCGGTGCGAGCCCGGTGGTGGTGACGCCGGAGACGCCGGCCGGTTCGGCGGCGATGGGGGCCCCGGGGGCGAGCTGCATGTGCCCGATCGACTTGTGGCCGCTCTCGGTGAGGGTGCGGCCGTCGGCCTCGAAGCTGAGATTGAACGGAGCGCCCGGGGCGATGCGTGCGGTGAGCGGGCCGGCCGTGAGGGTGCCGCCCGTGGCGTCGATCGCGATGTCGCCGGCATCCGGCTCGGCGCCGACGAGCTCGAAACCCGGGCCGGTTGTGGTCCCGGTGTGCTGTTCCACGCGCACCTTGACGATGCCCTCCAGCGGCGAGGAGAGCGTCACGGTGAGCATGGCGCGGTTGAGCACATCACCGCGACGTTCGATCACCTTCGTCGGGGCGGAGACCCGCAGGGCGGCACCCACCTGTTCGATGTCGTAGGCCTCCTGCGCGTAGAACGCGGTGACGCCGGGACGGGTGTGCCAGAAACCATCGGTGAATTTCATGTCTACTTGACTGCTCCTGCGGTGATGCCCCTGGTGAGGGTGCGTTGGGTGGTGCTGCTGGGTACTACGGTTCTCGATCGCATTTCGAAACGTTTCGACGGCACGAAGGCTCTGAGGGGTTTTCCGAGGTTCTATCGATGCGGGCCGGGGGCGGTCGACCCGAGCTCGACGTAGGTCGGCTCGATGTATTCGACGTGGGGCTCGGCGTCTCCGGCGAACTGGGCCATCGTGAGCTCGATTGCTCGGGTGCAGGACTGGTCCGCGGGTAGCGGGATCACGTCGAGCGGCGGGTTGAGATGGTCGGTGGAGAAGCTGGAGCAGGCCGAAATGACCGAGAGGTCGTTCGGCACGCTGATGCCGCGCTGGCTGAGCACGTCGAGAACCATGGACTGCACGGGTTCGTTGCAGTGCAACACGAGCCCGGTCATTCCGGGCAGAGCGGCCGTCACGTGCTCGACGGCCGCGCGCACGCCGGCCGACTCCTCGGCGGCCGGGGTGAAGGCCACGGTGACGCCCAGCCGGGCGGCTTCGGCCAGGAAGGCGTCCCGGAAACGCGGCGGGAAGTTCGAGCCACGCTCATAGACGAGCGGCGCCTGGCCGATCAGGCCGATCTCGCGGTGGCCGAGGTCGACCAGCCGGCGAACGGCCAGCACCGCGGCCTGTTCGAAGTCGAGGTCGACACAGGTGAGGCCGGCGGTGTCATTGGGGATGCCGATCACCGTGGCCGGCAGGCCGAGCTCGCGTACCAGATCGGTGCGGGGATCGGCGGTGGAGACGTCCAACAGCACGATGCCGTCGACCAGGGAGCTGCGCGCCACCCGGCGGAGACCCACGGTTGCTTCGTCTTGGGTGAGCAGAAGCACGTCGTAGTCGTACAGGCGGGCGGCCGTGACCACCGAGAGCACGAAGGCCATGTGGGCCGGGGCGTGGGTGCCGGCATGCAGCGGAGCGCTCAACGCGAGGATCTGGGTGCGCGCGCCCTTGAGCATCCGCGCGCCGGCGTTGGCCCGGTAGTCGAGCTGGAGAACGGCCTGGTCGATGCGCTGTTTGGTAGACGCTGCGATCGAACGCTTCCCGCTGAGGGCGTAGGACACCGTACTGATCGACACTCCGGCGACACGTGCCACGTCGTGAATGTTGGCCACCTGGACTCCATCGTCGGTCGGATAGTGCGGGATCGATTGCGGAAACGCAGCCGAGCAGCGGGCGAAGTGTCTAAACGTTTCGACCGCCTCGCAAGGGAGCCTACGGCAGACTTCCTCGCTTCCGCAAGTAGTTTGTGGTGATTGACGACAAATGTCAGATCAGCGAACTAGCGACGAGAGGCACGACCGCGCACGAAGCCGGCCGGGTCGTCGAGCAGGTCGGCGAAGGCCAGCTCGGCGGCGCCCACGAGCATCAGGTGCGAGCCCAGGCTGGCCCGCTCGATGGCCACCGTGTGGCCGATGCTGCTCATGGAGCGCACGATCATCGCCGCGGTCAGCTGTTCCCGGCCCACCGAGAGCAGCGAGCCGAGGAACCCGCCGAGCACCACCATCTCGGGGTCGAACAGGTTCACGAAGTTGGAGATCGCCTCGGAGAGCAGCTCGATCTGCCGGCGCACCTCGGCCAGCACGGCCGGATCGCGGGAGACGCCGAGCGCGATGTCGAGGTCGTCCAGGTCGGCGCGCGGCAGCTTCAGCACTGCGAGAAGCCTGGCCATGCTCACCTCGGTCTCCAGGCAGCCGATCCGGCCGCAGTGGCAGCGCACCCCCGCGCTGTTCACCAGGGTGTGGCCCAGCTCCCCCGCGTAGCCGCTGGTGCCGCGGAGCGGTGTGCCGCCGATGATCAGGCCGCCGCCGATTCCGCTGGCGCTGCCGTTGAGGTAGACCAGGTCGTTGATGCCGCGGGCCGCGCCGAACATGCTCTCGGCGATCGCGCCGAGGCTGGCATCGTTGCCGGCGAAGACCGGGTAGTCCAGCACCCGGGCCAGATCGCGGGCCAGGTTGACGTCGCGCCAGCCCAGGTGCGGGGCGATCAGCACCCGGCCGTCCGCGGAGTTCACCAGCGCCGGCACCGCCACGCCGACCCCGGCGATGCTGTAGCTCTGGTCGATCTCACCGCGCATGCCGTCGACGATGGCCTTGACCGCGTTGATGGCCTCGGCCACGGTGGGCACCCGGGTGGTGTCGAAACGGATGCGCCGGATCACCTCACCACCGAGTCCCACCAGTCCCACCGTGATGGCGTCGACATCGGGGTTGACCGCGATCGCGGCCAGCCCCGGGTTCGGCACCACCTGCGGGCTGGGCCGGCCCACCCGGCCCACCACGCTCTCCGGTTCCACCTCGAACGCCATGCCCAGGTCGACGAGTTCGGCCACCAGGGCCGCGATCGTCGACCGGTTCAGTCCGGTGCGCTTGGTGAGCTCGGCTCGGGAGCAGCCACCGGCGTGGTGCAGCATCGTCATGACCATCGACAGGTTGTACCGCCGGAGCTGGTCGTTGCTGGTGCCGCCCCGAACACCCAGGGTGGGTGACGCTTGGCTCACGGGTGGGTCACGGTCCTTTCGGGTGCGGGCCCGACAGAGGACCGCCGGGTGGCGTCAGTGCTATCGTCCTCCGGCGCGCCGCTTGTTGAAGATATCAAACGCGACGGCCAGCAGCAGCACCAGGCCCTTGATTGTCATCTGCCAGGCGGCATCCACCGAGAGAATCGACAGGCCCATGTTGAGCACGCCCATCACCAGACCACCGACCACGGCACCGACCACGGTGCCCACGCCGCCCTGCACGGCCGCACCACCGATGAAGACGGCGGCGATGGCGTCGAGCTCGTAGTTCTGGCCCGCCGAGGCGACGGCGCCGCCGGCTCGCGCGGTCGAGACCACACCGGCCAGGCCGGCCAGCACGCCCATGTTCACGAAGATGTAGAAGTTGACCCACTTGGTCTTCACCCCGCTCATCACGGCGGCGAAGAGGTTGCCGCCCATGGCGTAGACGTGGCGGCCGAACACCGTGCGGTTGAGCACGAAGTTGTAGATCAGGATCAGGGCGGCGAGCACGATCAGGATGATCGGGGTGCCGCTGTAGTCGCTGAGCAACCAAGCGAACCAGACAATCGCGATGGCGGCGATGCCGTTCTTGGTCCACATCGAGGCGAGCGGTTCGCGCGGCAGGTCCAACCGGGCCAGGGTGGCGCGGGTGCGCAGCTGGAAGACGATCAGGGCCACGGCGGTGAGGATGCCCAGCGCCAGGGTGAGCACGTCGCGCCCGGCCAGTTCGCCCAGGTACGACGGCAGCCAGCCGGCGCCGATCGCGGTGAATTCCGCGGGCAGGCCGCTGATGGTTCCGCCGGTGAGCAGCACCAGGGTGAGGCCGCGGAAGATGAGCATGCCGGCCAGGGTGACGATGAACGCCGGGATGCCGACGAACGCCACCCAGTAGCCCTGCCAGGCACCGACCAGGGCGCCGACCAGCAGCGACACGAGGACCGCGCCCCACCAGGGCAGACCCCAGTTGTTCATGCTGATCGCGGCGACAGCGCCGACCATGGCCACGACAGAGCCGACGGACAGGTCGATGTGGCCGGCGATGATCACGATGACCATGCCGATCGCGAGGATCAGCACGTAGGCGTTCTGCTGGATGAGGTTGTTCACGTTGCCGGGCAGCAACAGGCGCCCGTCGGTGAGGATCTGGAACAGGATGACGATCACGGCCAGGGCGGCGACGATGCCGTACTGGCGAAGGTTGATCGAGAGCTTGGGCATCCGGCGCTTGACGGGTGGTTCTGTGGGCGCCTTGCTCGCTGGCGTGGTGGTGGTCATCGCGCTCAGTCCTTTCCTGCGGTCATGTAGTGCATGAGTGTTTCCTGCGACGCGTCGGCCTTGGCGACCTCGCCGGTGAGTTTTCCTTCTGAGATCGCGTAGATGCGATCACAGATGCCGATCAGCTCGGGCAGTTCGGAGGAGATCACAATGACCGCCTTGCCCTGCGCCGCGAGCTCGTTGATGATTCCGTAGATCTCGTACTTGGCCCCCACGTCGATGCCGCGGGTCGGCTCGTCCAGGATCAACACGTCGGGGCCGGAGAAGATCCACTTCGACAGCACCACCTTCTGCTGGTTACCGCCGGAGAGCTTGCCGGTGATCGAGGTGACCGACGGCGCCTTGATGTTCATCTTCTGCCGGTAGGAGTCGGCGACCTTGTACTCGCGGTGCTTGTCGATCACGCCGTACTTGGCCAGCTTGGCCAGGGCGGCCGCGGACACGTTGACGGTGATGTCGCCGATCAGGTTGAGGCCGTAGCGTTTGCGGTCCTCGGTGGCGTATGCGAAGCCGTGCTCGATGGCCTCCCCCACGGTGCGCATCTGGATTTCGGTGCCGTCTTTGAAGACCTGCCCGGAGATGTTGGTGCCGTAGGAGCGGCCGAAGATGCTCATCGCCAATTCGGTGCGGCCGGCGCCCATCAGCCCGGCGAAGCCGACGATCTCGCCGGCGTTGACGGTGAAGGAGGCACCGTCGACGACCTTGCGGGCCACGTCGACGGGGTGGTGCACTGTCCAGTTCTCCACCCTGAGCACCTCGGCGCCCACGGCGGGCTCCCGCGGCGGGAACAGGTTGTTCAGGTCCCGGCCGACCATGGCGCGGATGATGTGAGCCTCCGTGGCATCCGGCCCGGCCATGTCGATGGTCTCGATGGTCTTGCCGTCCCGGATCACCGTGACGGTGTCGGCGATGCGTTTGATCTCCTTGAGCTTGTGGGAAATGATGATGCAGGTGATGCCCTGCGTGCGCAGGTGGTCTATCAGGCCCAGCAGATGGGTGGAGTCCTCGTCGTTCAGGGCCGCGGTGGGCTCGTCGAGGATGAGTAGTTTGACCCGCTTGGAGAGCGCCTTGGCGATCTCCACGAGCTGCTGCTTGCCCACGCCGAGCTCGAGGATCTTGGTGGCCGGGTTCTCGTCCAGGCCCACCCGGGCCAGCAGCAGGGCGGCCTCACGGTTGGTCTTGTTCCAGTCGATCACCCCGCGGGTGGCGTTCTCGTTGCCGAGGAAGATGTTCTCCGCGATCGACAGGTACGGGCTCAGCGCCAGCTCCTGGTGGATGATGACGATACCGTCGTGCTCGCTGTCGTTGATGGTCTTGTAGGCCACCTCGTGGTCCTCGAACTCGATGCTGCCGTCGAAGCTGCCGGCCGGGTACACCCCGCTGAGGACCTTCATCAGCGTGGACTTGCCGGCGCCGTTCTCCCCGCAGATGCCGTGCACCTGCCCCCTCGTGACCTCGAGGGAAACACCGTCGAGGGCCTTCACCCCATTGAAGTCCTTCACGATGTTGTTCATCCTGAGGATGATCGAATGCTCCACTGCGCTCTCCTGTTTGCTGATGGGCCGGGCACCCGGTTTCCCGGGTGCCCGGCTAGGAGGTCGGCCTGCTCGGAACGAACAGGCCGGCCAGGGTCGGCTCGTTAGAGGCCGACATCCGATGCCTTGATGAAGCCGGAGTCGACGAGCTTGGTCTGCACATCGTCCTTGACGACGACCTCGGGGTCGAGCAGGAACGACGGCACGACCTTCTCGCCGTTGTCGTAGGTCTCGGTGTCGTTGACGGTAACCTCGTCGCCGGCCACGATCTCCTCGATCATGGTGAACACCTGCTCGCCGAGCGTGCGGGTGTCCTTCCAGACCGTCATGGACTGCTCACCGTCGAGGATCGCCTTGACGTTGGCCTTGTCGGCATCCTGTCCGGTGATCAGCGGGTAGTCGGTGCCCGGTGCGTAGCCGGCCGATTTCAGCGAGGCGATGATGCCGATGGCCAGGCTGTCGTTCGGGGAGAGCACCACGTCGACCTTGTCGCCGCCGGTGTAGAACGACGACAGACGGTTGTCCATTTCGGACTGCGCCTTGTCGCTGGCCCAGGCCTGGATGCCGATCGAGGCCCAGTCGTCGTTGGAGGCGGGTGACTGGCCGCTCGGAACGACGAGGACGCCGCTCTCCACGTAGGGCAGCAGAACGTCCCAGGCGCCGGAGAAGAAGAACTTGGCGTTGTTGTCGTCGGGGCTGCCGGCGAACGGTTCGATCGAGATCGGCCCGGTCGCGTTGGCCAGGTCGAGCTGGGTCTCCAGGAACTGGCCCTGCAGCTGGCCGACCTTGTAGTTGTCGAAGGTCGCGTAGTAGTCGACGTCAGGGGTGCCGTTGATCAGGCGGTCGTAGGCGATGACGGTGGCGTCCTGCTTCTTGGCCTCGGCGAGCACCGGTGCGAGCACCTGGCCGTCGACGGCGGCCACAACGAGGATCTTCGATCCGCCGGCGACCTGGTTCTGGATCTGGCTGATCTGCTGGTCGGTCTTGTTGTCGGCGTATTGCAGGTCGACGGTGCAGTCGGCCTCTTCGAGCAGCGCCTTGAGCTGCTCGCCGTCGTTGATCCAGCGTTCCAGGCTGCGGGTCGGCATCGAGATTCCGACGTTGCACTCGGTACCGCCGGCGGCTGCATCGCCGCCTCCGGTGGCTTCACCGTCGCTGGCGCAGGACGCGAGCGACAGGGCGAAGATGCCTGTGGCCGCGAGGGCGAGAATTTTCTTGGTCTTGGACATAGTTGGAGCTTTCCTCTCTGAGAGCTGCCAGTCACCGCAGTCACCGGCATGCCGGTGGACTGCCAGAGGAGGAAATCTTGTCGCCCGCTCCCCCAGCACTGGGCGAACGCGTGTCAGGGTTACCTCCTTGTAACGGGACATCGCTGTGATTGACCCACCGCGCAAATGCGGCCTTTGTTGACGGACAGAACTTATCTCGTACCTTCTCGGTTTGCCTAGGGGCAAAACAGGAAATGCCCCTGTTTGGGGGGTTGGCATGATAATGCGCCCCCTCGAGGGCTCCATTTGCGACGGGAATCGTCGAAACAGTTCGACAGGGTCAGTGGCGGGAGGAGGCGCAAAAACCGACTTCCGGCGAATATGTTGTGGCCGGGGGTTTTCCTGCGGCCCGTACGGGCAACTGTACGGATGGGCCGCGGGTGTGTAATATGTTGGTAATAGCAACAAATCGCCAATGAAGCTGAATCGGAGCACAGTAATGTCACTCACCCCCACCCCCGCCGACAAGTTCTCATTCGGCCTGTGGACCATCGGATACAACGGGTCTGACCCGTTCGGCGGACCCACTCGCCCGCAGCTGGACACCGTCGAAGCCGTCACCCGCCTCGCTCAGCTCGGCGCATACGGCCTCACCTTCCACGACGACGACCTCTTCGCCTTCGGCTCCACGGATGCCGCCCGCCAGAAGGAGATCGACCGTCTCAAGCAGGTCCTCGCCGACACCGGCATGATCGTGCCGATGATCACCACCAACCTGTTCAGCGCCCCGGTCTTCAAGGACGGCGGCTTCACCTCCAACGACCGCGCCGTGCGCCGGTTCGCCCTGCGCAAGGTCATGCGCAACCTCGACCTCGCCGCTGAGCTCGGCGCCAAGACTTTCGTGATGTGGGGCGGCCGTGAGGGCGCAGAGTACGACGCGGCCAAGGACATCCGCGCCGCCCTCGACCGTTACCGCGAGGCCGTCAACCTGCTCGGCGACTACGTCACCGACAAGGGTTACGACATCCGTTTCGCCATCGAGCCCAAGCCCAACGAACCGCGCGGCGATATTCTGCTGCCCACGGTCGGCCACGCCATGGCGTTCATCACCACCCTCGAGCGCCCCGAACTCGTCGGCGTCAACCCCGAGGTCGGTCACGAGCAGATGGCCGGGCTGAACTTCACCGCCGGCATCGCCCAGGCGCTCTACCAGGGCAAGCTGTTCCACATCGACCTCAACGGTCAGCGCGGGATCAAGTACGACCAGGACCTGGTCTTCGGCCACGGCGACCTGCAGAACGCGTTCTCGCTGGTGGACCTGCTCGAAAACGGTGGCCCGAACGGTGGCCCGTCCTACGACGGCCCGCGTCACTTCGACTACAAGCCGAGCCGCACCGAGGACATCAGCGGCGTCTGGGACTCCGCCGCCGCGAACATGCGCACCTACCTGCTGCTCAAGGAGCGTGCCGCGGCATTCCGCGCCGACCCCGAGGTGCAGGAGCAGCTGGCCGCATCGCGCGTGCCGGAACTGTCACAGACCACCCTGTCCGACGGCGAGAGCTACGACGACTTCCTCGCCGACAAGAGCGCCTACGAGGACTTCGCTCCGGAGGAGTACTTCGGCGGCAAGGGCTTCGGCTTCGTTCGCCTGCAGCAGCTGGCCCTCGAGCACCTGCTCGGCGCCCGCTAAACAGCAGGTTCGTTCGACCGCTCCACCCGCACCATCTGCCCCGGCCGGGACCTCCCGGCCGGGGCTTTCCCACACCCCCACCCGCGAACTGTGGGGTGAGCACCTTCGCGCGAGTTGTGGGTGCTTTTCTCTCAGTTCGCGACGATGGTGTCCAGCTCGGCCCAGACCGCATCCGGCACGTCGATCGCGGCGTGGGCGACGGCCTCGTCGAAGCGCTCACTCGTGCGCACGCCCAGCACCGTCGTGTCGACGAGCGGATGCCGCAGGCTGAATTGCAAGGCGAGCGCGGCCAGCGGGATGCCGGCGTCGGCCGCGATGCGGGTGGCGGCGTCCACGGCGGCCTGGGTCTCCGGCCGGATCGGGCCGTAGGCGTAGGTGCCGGCGAACCGGGGGTCGCCGGTGAGGATCCCGGCGCCGAACGGGGCCGCGTTCTCCACGATCATGCCCCGGTCCCTGGCCGCCTGGTACAGGCCCAGCGCCGAGCGGTCCACCAGGGTGAAGCGGTTGTGATTGATCAGGACGTCGAAGAGGCCGGTGTCCACGAAGCGGCGCATCATCGCGACAGGTCCGCCCGAGATGCCGATATACCGGGCCACACCGCGGTCCCGCATGGCGACGAGCGCATCCACGGCACCGCCGGGCTGCATGACGCTCTCGAAGCCGACGTTTTCGGGATCGTGCAGGAAAAGGATGTCGACGGATTCGAGGCCGAGCCGGTCGAGTGACTGCTGCAGAGATCTCTCCATCTGCGCCGCCGAGAAGTCGTTGCGCGCCACGTCGCGGTCGAGCTTGGTCTGCACGACCAGTCCCGGGCCGACAGTGCTGGCCAGCGCCTTGCCGATGACCCCTTCCGAGTGTGAGTCGCCGTAGATGTTGGAGGTGTCGATGACGTTCGTGCTGAGCCGGCCGGCCGCCCAGGACGCGGCCAGGGCGTCCGTGGCGCTGGTCTCGGCGGCACTCCGCGGCGACCAGCCGGACGTGCCGAGGGTGAGAGGAGACAGGAGGAGCGCCTGCGTGCCGGCGGGCCGGGGATCAAGGGAAACCATGAGGCGAGGCTAGTCCGTTTCTGCCGAGGGGCGTGGAGCGACAACCCGCTGACGAACCGGGGATCGGCATGCGGTACCGTGTCGAGAACCGGGCGTTCGGGCGGGAAGAGGGTCGCCCTCGTCCCGGCGTTCGTCGCTTTCCACAGAGGATCGATCCCATGAAATTCGTTCTGGCCCCCGACTCGTTCAAGGAATCGATGACCGCGCCCGAGGCCGTCGCCGCCATGCGACGCGGTGTGCTGTCGGTGTTTCCCGACGCCGACTGCGTGGCCGCGCCGATGGCCGACGGTGGGGAAGGCACCACGGAGGCCCTCACCGATGCCCTCGACGGTGTGCTCCTCAGCGCCCCGGTGCACGACGCCCTCGGACGTTCCGTTCGGGCCCGGTACGGCTACGTCGGCTCCGAGCACCTCGCCATCATCGAAATCGCCGCCGCCGCCGGGATCGACCTGGTCGCCTTCGCCGACCGGGACCCGAAGATCACCAGCTCCTACGGGGTCGGCGAGTTGATCCGCCACGCCCTGGACCGTGGTGCGACGCGGTTCATCGTGGGTCTGGGCGGCTCGGTGACCAACGACGGTGGCGCCGGGATGCTCGAGGCTCTCGGCGCCCGCCTGCTCGATGAGGCCGGTGCGGACCTCCCGCGCGGCGGTGCGGCCCTGGCACGGCTGCACCGGATCGACCTGTCCGCCGTCGACCCGCGATTGGCCGGCAGCACGTTCCAGATCGCCAGTGACGTCACGAATCCGCTGCTCGGAGCCGCCGGCGCCAGCGCCGTCTTCGGCCCGCAGAAGGGCGCCGACCCCGCCACCGTGCACCAGCTCGACGCCGCGCTGGGCGTGTACGCCACCGTGATCGCCGCCCTGACCGGCACGGATGTGTCCGCCCAGCCCGGCGCCGGAGCCGCCGGTGGACTCGGGGCCGCCTTTCTGGCGTTCTTCCCGGCCGAGCTGCGCCGCGGTGTGGATGTCGTGATGGATGCCGTGCACCTGGCCGACCGGATCGCCGGTGCCGATTTCGTGTTCACGGGCGAGGGCAGCCTCGACGCCCAAACCCTGAGCGGGAAGACCCCGCTGGGTGTTGCCGAGGCCGCCGGCGTGCACGGTGTCCCGGTCGTCGCCTTCGCGGGCCGGATCGGCCCCGGCGCCGAGGTGCTCTACGAGCACGGCTTCGCCGCACTGGTGCCCATCGTGCCGGGTGTCGCCGACCTGCCCAGCGCCCTCGCCGATGGCGCGGCAAATTTGGAGCGCGCGGTCGCCACCGTCTGCCGGCTGCTCACCCTGTCCTGAGGGTGCCGCCCGCCCGCTGCGGGCGGCACGGAGCCCCTTGCGTGATGCCGCGGGGGCCCGCAAGCGTTTGAACATCCCCGCTAGACCGAATATGTTTAGACCCAGAACATTTTATGTGTGAGCCCCCGGGCGACGGCGAGGACGCCGCCGACCCACCGCGGATTTTTGAGGTTTGGAGTGCGCCATGGCGCTGGTTGCCGGAGTCGACTCGTCGACGCAGAGTTGCAAGATTGTGGTGCGGGATGCCGAGACGGGCGCGCTGGTGCGCACCGGCAAGGCGAGTCATCCCGTGGGCACCGAGGTCGATCCGGCCGCTTGGTGGGATGCCCTGCTGGCCGCCGTCGAGAAGGCCGGCGGTCTCGACGACGTCGCCGCCGTGTCGGTGGCCGCGCAGCAGCACGGCATGGTCGTGCTCGATGAGGACGGCCGCGTCATCCGCCCGGCCCTGCTCTGGAACGACACCCGCAGCGCGCAGGCCGCCGCCGACCTGATCGATGAGGTCGGCGCCGCCGAATACGCCCGCCGCACCGGCCTCGTGCCGGTGGCCTCGTTCACCGTCACAAAACTGCGCTGGCTGCGGGATGCCGAACCGGCCAACGCCGCCAGGGTCGCCGCCGTCGCCCTCCCGCACGACTGGCTCAGCTGGCGGCTGCGCGGTTACGGCCCGGCCGGTGAGAGCGAGCTCGGCCCCGTGCTGACCGCGCTGACCACCGACCGGTCGGATGCCAGCGGCACCGGCTACTTCTCGGCCGCCCTCGATGACTACGACCGCGAGCTGCTCGTGCGCGGACTCGGCCACGACGCCGTGCTCCCCCGGGTGCTCGGCCCTGGCGAGACCGCAGGCACCACGGTGGCCCTGCCCGGGGTTCCCGCCGGTCTCGTCGTGGGTGTGGGAGCCGGCGACAACGCCGGCGCCGCCCTGGGCCTGGGCGCTGCGGCCGGCGACGTGATCGTGTCGATCGGCACCAGCGGCACGGTCTTCGCCGTCACCGCGGTGCCCAGCGAGGATGCCTCCGGCGCCGTCGCCGGGTTCGCCGACGCCAGCGGGCTGCACCTGCCGCTGATCGCCACGCTCAACGCCGCCCGCATCCTGGACTCGATCGCCGGCCTGCTCGGCGTCAACCACCACGAACTGGGCCGGCTCGCGCTGGAGGCCGAGCCCGGCGCGCAGGGCCTGGTCCTGCAGCCGTACTTCGAGGGCGAACGCACCCCCAACCTGCCCGACGCCACGGCCTCCCTGTTCGGGATGACCCTGACCTCGACCACCCGGCCGAACCTGGCCAGGGCCGCGATCGAGGGGCTGCTGTGCGGCCTCGCCGACGGGCTGGACGCCGTGCGCGCGCAGGGAGTCAGCGTCGAACGCATCCTGCTGATCGGCGGAGCGGCGCAGAACCCGGCCGTGCAGTTCATCGCCGCGCAGGTGTTCGATGCACCGGTGGCCGTGCCCACCCCCGGCGAGTACGTCGCCGACGGCGGTGCCGCCCAGGCGGCCTGGTCGCTCACGGGCACCCGCCCGGCCTGGTCGGTGGCGGTCGAGGCGCACCCCACCCCGGACTTCCGCCCGGTCATCCGCGCCCAGTACGCCGCGCACCGCGCCTAGCTCCGCACCCCCGCTTTCGCGCGTTCGCTGTGTCGCGAAGCAAAGGTCTGTTTCGCGAGAGCGAGGTCTGTGTCGCGAGAGCGGGGAAACGGTCACTTCGCGCGAGCTGAAGCAACCACCTCACCGCTCTCGCGACCTACTTGGCACCTCGTTGGCCCGGTGCGGGGTGCGGTTGTTCGCGAAAGCGGGGAAACGGTCATCTCGCGCGAGCTGAAGCAACCACATCACCGCTTTCGCGAGGTGGGCCGAGTGCGCGTCCCTGGCCGGCCGAAGCACGAGCAGCAACCCGTGGAAAGAAGAACGGGCACGCCCGCGAGCGTGCCCGTCCGACCAGGCAGTCCTAACCGAGCGCGAGCGCCGACCAGGAGACCGGGGGCAGTGTCACCGTGAGCGTGCCGTCGGCCAGGACCGCACCCGCGAGCGCCGCCAGGCCCACCCGGGTCTGTTCGGCGAAGGTGTTCTTCGCGTACGGGTCGGCGTCGTGCAGGGTCACTGCCTCGGTGATACTCGTGGCGCCGAGCTCTGACACGTCGATCGACACCTCGATCGACTCGGTCTGGCTGCGGTTCACCAGGAACACCGCCGAGGTGCCGGTCTCAGCATCCGCGGTGACGACGGAGTCAACGAGCGGCGCCGCACCGTAGAGCGCGGTGTCGTAGGTGCCCACGTCGATCCGCGGCCGCAGCACCTCGCCGCGGGCCAGCCGCGACGTCACCGAGAACGGGAAGAACGTGGTCTGGCGCCAGGATGCGCCACCCGGTTCGGTCATGATCGGCGCGATCACGTTCACCAGCTGCGCGAGCGAGGCCGAGGTCACCCTGTCGTGGTTCTGCAACAGGGTGATCAGCAGGTTGCCCAGCACCACGGCATCCGCCACCGAGTACACGTCTTCGAGCTGGCGGGGCGCGATGCGCCATTCCTCGTTGACCTCTTCCGAGGCCTGGTGTTCGTCCAGGTACCAGATGTTCCACTCGTCGAAGGAAAGCTGAATGGTCTTCAGGCTGCGCAGTTTGTGCTTGACGTGGTCTGCCGTGGCGACGACGGTGTCGATGAAGTACTTCATCTCCATTGACGAGGCCAGGTAGGAGTCGAGGTCGCCCTTGCGCTCCTGGTAATAGGCGTGGCAGGAGATGTAGTCGACGTGGTCGTAGCTCTCCTCGAGTACCACCCGCTCCCACTCGCCGAAGGTGGGCATCGCCGAGCCCGACGAGCCGCAGACGACCAGTTCGAGGTTCTTGTCGGCGGTCTTCATCGCCGACGCTGTGCGGGCGGCGATCTTGCCGTAATCGGCCGAGGTCATGTGGCCGATCTGCCACGGGCCGTCCATCTCGTTGCCCAGGCACCACATGCGGATGTCGTACGGTTCGGTGCGGCCGTTGCTGATGCGCTGGTCGGCCAGCGCTGTGCCGGCCTCGCCGTTGGCGTACTCGAGCAGGTCGAGCGCGGCCTCGATGCCGCGGGTGCCGAGGTTCACGGCCATCATGAGTTCGGAGCCGGTGAGCTCGCACCAGCGGGCGAACTCCTCCAGGCCCACCTGGTTGCTCTCCAACGAGTGCCAAGCCAGGTCGCGGCGCACCGGGCGGTTCTCGCGCGGGCCCACTCCGTCCTCCCACCGGTAGCCGGAGACGAAGTTGCCGCCGGGGTAGCGGATGGTGGTTGAGCCGAGTTCCTTGACCAGCTCGACAACGTCGAGGCGGAAGCCGTCCGCGTTGGCGGTCGGGTGGCCCGGCTCGTAGATGCCGTCATAAACGCAGCGGCCGAGGTGCTCTACGAAGGAGCCGAAGATGCGCCGGTTGAGGGGGGCGACCACGTTGCTGCGGTCGATGCTAATGCGTGCGGTGGTCATTGGTGTCTTTCTTTCTATCGAGCAGGTGGAGAACTGTGACGGTTATTTCAGGGCGCCGAGGGACAACCCGCCCTGCCAGTACTTCTGCAGGGAGAGGAAGGCGATGATCAGCGGGAGGATCGAGACGAAGGCACCGGTGACGATGAGGTTCCAGACCTGCTCACCGCCGGCGCCGGCGTTGGAGAGGGCCTGCCAGTTGTTCAGGCCCACCGTGACGGGGAGCAGGTTCGGGTCGCTCAGCACGGCCAGCGGCAGGAAGAAGTTGTTCCAGGTGCCCACCACCGACAGGAGCAGCACGGTGACGATCGCCGGGCGCAGCAGCGGCAGCGACACCTGGAAGAAGGTGCGCAGTTCGCCCGCGCCGTCGACCCGAGCCGCGTCGAGCAGCTCGTCCGGCACGGCATCCTGCGTGTAAACGCGCATCAGGTAGACCCCGAACGGGCTTAGCAGCGAGGGCAGGATGACCGCCCAGATCGTGTTGACCAGGCCCATGTTGCTTAGCAGCACGAAGGTCGGGATCACCAGGGCCGTCATGGGCACCATGACCGCGCCCAGCAGCACCGAGAAGAAGGCGTTGCGGCCGCGGAAGCGGTACTTGGCGAAGCCGTACCCGGCCAGCACGGCGAGGATGGTCGCGCCGACGCCGCCGGAGATGGCGTAGAAGAACGAGTTGCCCAGCCACCGCCAGTAGATACCGCCCTGGTGCTCGAAGAGCCCTGCGATGTTATTGAATAGGTTGAATTCACTGTCGAACCACAACGGGCCGCCGCTGCCGGTGAACAGGCCGGCGGTGTCCTTCGTCGCGGCGACAGTCAGCCACCATAGCGGGGTGATGAAGTAAATCACCAGGATGATCAGCAGTACGTGCGAGCCGATCTTGCGACCGCCGTCGCGGCCGGTGTTGCCCCGGCGGGCGGAGATGCGGCGGCGCGAGCCGGAGTCGGTGTCGGTGTCGGAGACGTCTGCCGGGGCGGTGGCCCCGGGAGTGAGAATGGCCATTACTTGAGTCCGCTCTGCTTGCGGGTGAGGAAGAGGAACAGGTACGACCCGGCGAAGACCACGATGCCGAGAGCGAACGAGATTGCCGACGCGTAGTTGAACTGGCTGTAGGAGAACGCCAGCGAGTAGGCATACATGTTGGGTGTGTATGAGACGGGTATGGCGCCCTGCGCGACCGCGCGCAGCACCTGGGGTTCGGTGAAGAACTGCAGGGTGCCGATCAGGGCGAAGATCAGCACCATCACCATCGACGAGGAGATCATGGGCACCTTGACCCGCAGAGCGATTTGCCGCCCGTTGGCGCCGTCGAGGCGTGCGGCCTCGTAGATAGCCGGGTCGATACCGCGGAGGGCCGCGTAGATGATGATCATGTAGTAGCCGGCCCACTGCCAGGTGACGATGTTGACCAGGCTCGCGAAGATGGTGCCCTGCGACAGGAAGTCGGGGGCGGTGAGGCCGACGAGGCCGAAGATGTCGGTGGCCGGGCCGAAACGCGGGCTATAGAGGAAGCCCCACATCAGCGCGCCGATGACGACGGGGATGGCGTACGGCACGAAGATCATCAGTCTGGAGAACTTCGACAACGTTGTCGACAGGTTGTCGAGCACCAGAGCCGCTACAAGCGCCACGAGCATCTGCGCCGGGATCATGATGAGCGCGAACGACGCGACCCGGCCGAGCCCTTCGAGGAAGATCGGGTCGGTGAAGGCCTTGCCGTAGTTGGCGAACCAGGTGAACGATGTGCCGGTGGCCAGCGTGCTGGTCTGCATGCTCATCCAGAAGGCGTAGCCGAGGGGAGCGACCAGGAAGGTGGCGAAGACGATGGCGAACGGGGCCACGAACAGCCACCCCCACCGCTGGCGTTTGCGGTCCATCCGGTCAATCTGCGTGCGCGGCCGGCGGGCGGGCCGGGCCAGCGACGGCTTTGGCGCCGCTTCGGTGAGTGCCATAACTGTGTCCTTCATACGGTTCTGCGTGGCTGGCTCTGCCCGAGCAGAACGAGCGGAGTGACGGGGCGCCGTCGGCCGGCCGGTGACCGGCCGACGGCGCTAGCGGATGCCGCCCTGCGGCGACCGCGCTATCTGACGGTGGTGCTGGGCACTACTTGGCGACCGTGAAGCCCTGCTCGGTGGCGTAGGTTTCCAGGCTGGCCTGCAGGTCGTCGAGCGCCTGGCTGCTGTCCTGCTCGCCCTGCACCATGGAGTAGAGCTCTTCGGTCAGCTGGTCGTACGCGTAGTTCTGGAACGGGCTGAAAGTGGCACCTGTGTAGCCGGCAGCCGCGTTGAGGAAGACCTCTTTGTTGATCTGCTGACCACCGAAGAACGGGTACTCCAGGTTGACGAAGTACTCCGAGTCGAGCATCGGCGTGTACGACGGGAAGAGCGCGCCCTTCTCGACGCCGATCTTCCAGGCCTCGTCGGTGCCGAAGATCTCGATGGCGACCTGCGCGGCGAGTTCCTTGTCGGTGGCCTGGCTGGTCACGGCGAACGTCGAACCACCCCAGTTCACCTGCACGGGATTGGCGGCGTCCCACTGCGGCAGCGGTGCGACGGCCCAGACGGCGTTCTCATCGGCATCCGAGAGGCCCTGCAGATAGCCGGGACCCCAGGCGGCCGCGAGGTACACGGCGTAGGTGCCGTCAACGAGGCTGGTGTTGTAGTCGGCGGTGAAGGCATCGTCGGTGGTGACGAGTCCGTCCTGGACCAGACCGTTCCAGTAGTCCAAAACGTCCTTGGCACCCTGGTCGTTCACCTCGATGCCGATGTCGGTCGGGCTGGTCGAGTCGTAGACGAAGGGCACCGATCCGGCCTGGGCGAAGAGCGCCTGGTTGAAGGCACGGCCGTTGGTGGGGAAGTTGACCAGCACGCCGTCGGAGCCGGACGCCTTCAGCGCGGCGGCGGCGGTTTCGAACTCGGCCCAGGTGGTCGGTACGGCGATGCCGGCCGCGTCAAACAGGTCCTGGCGGTAGAGCATGCCCATCGGGCCGCCGTCCACCGGGATGGCGTAGACGGCGTCGCCGCTGGAGGCGTCCTTCCAGGAGCCCTCGGTGTACTTGTCCTTCACGTCGTTCGCACCGAATTCGGTGAGGTCCACAAGCGCATCTCGGATGGTGAAGCTGGAGAGCACCTCGGATTCGAGCTGGATGACATCGGGGGCGCCGGACTTGGACTCGATCGAGGTGGAGAACTTGGTGTATTCGTCGTTGCCCTGGCCGGCGTTGGTCCAGCAGACCTGCACGTCGTCGTGGCTGTTATTGAACAGATCGACGACCTCTTCGAACGCGGGGTACCACGCCCACACGCTGACCTGAGGTGCGTCAGCATTGACGATCTTGTTGGTGCAGGATGCCTCGGTGCTGTTGGACGTTTCGGCCGAGGCCGAGCATCCGGTGAGGGCGGCGGCGGCAACGGCGATAACGCCGACCGAGGCCAGGAATTTAGTCTTCATTGAAATGTTCCTCTCGCAGGTGTGTGGACACCGTTGTCATCAATGCACCCCCGGGGCTTTCGCGACCGGGTGGATGCGAGTGCTGTGGGTAGTGCGGTGCGAGAAGGTTCGCGACGTGGCCGACATCCGGGTGCGGACAGGGCCCTCACGAATCCTCCTTGATTCGAATCGTCATCGTTGTCGGGCTCAGCCGGGTGAATTCGCACGAGGCGAGAGCATCCGGAGAGAGCCGATTTCGACATTTACAACGTTATAGGTAAACGTTGTAAATGCATCATGCCGAGGCGCTGGCGTATCTGTCAAGTGGGAGTCCCGAAGTGCTGCATAACAATTCTCATCATCGAACCCGGCTTGCCGGGCGGGTCGATCCAGCCGGCCAGATCGTCGTGCGGTCAGGGGCCAGTGTTCCGGGCCGGAATGAGGTCGGTCGATTCCCGCTGGACCAGCCGAAACCCCGCCTCAACTTCCTGAGGCTCCAGGTCGGCAGCCTCGCCGGATATGCGCTCGAGGAGGATGCGCACCGCGGTGTCCGCAATCTCGTCGCGGCCGGGATCGATCGTGGTGAGTGCGGGTAGGCAGTAACTGGATTCGTCAAGATCGTCGAAGCCCACCACCGCGACGTCCAACGGGATGCGCCGGCCGGACTCCTGCAGCACCCGCATGGCTCCAAGGGCCAGGGTGTCGTTGAGGGCGAAAACAGCGTCAAATTCCACTCCGGTCGCCAGCAACTGCCGCATGGCCGTGGCGCCGTTCGCTCGATGCCAGAGTGTCGTGTGCCCGATCAGCGCCGGATCGACCTCGATTCCCGCCTCGGCGAGCGCCTCCCGGTAGCCGCGCAGGCGCAGCCCGGCGGAGCCGATCACCTCGTCTTCGTGCGCCCCGATCACGGCAATCCGGCGGCGGCCGGTTGCCAGCAGGTGCCGAGTCGCGGCGGCGGCGGCGGCCACGTTGTGCATAGTGACGTGGTCGGTGGGCCCGGCGAAGATGCGTTCACCGAGCAGCACGAGCGGGTAATCGACGTTCAGGTAGCTCGCGTCGTCATTGCCCATGCCCAGCGGACTGAAGATCAGCCCGTCGGTGAACTGGCGGTGCGGGCTGGACAACAACTGGATCTCGCGGTCACGGTCGCCGCCGGTCTGCTCGATGAGCACCGAGGTGCCACGGCGCTCGGCGGCCTGGATGATCGCATCCGCCAGCTCGGCGAAGTAGCTGAGGCTGAGCTCGGGCAGGGCCAGGCCGATCACACCGGTGCGGCCTGACCGCAGGCTGCGTGCTGAGATGTTGGGCTTGTAGCCGAGCTCGTCGATGGCCGCGCGCACCCTCTCCCGGGTTGCGGGCCGGATGTGCTGAAAGTCGTGGACCACATTGGAGACGGTCTTGATCGACACCCCGGCGAGCGCCGCCACATCGCGCAGTGTTGCTGCCAATTTCGCTCCCTGTCGGTCAGTGCCGCGAACAGTCCGTGCGCGCGGTCGCGACTCCGGGCGGCCACACGCCGTCCTCGGCGCGTCGGTCTGCTCACGTCCGAACTTACCGCCTTCATTACAACGTTGCAGCCGCCTGGCGGCTCTGGCGCGGTCCATTCCCGGCGGGGCCTCGCCCCGCTTCCGGCGCCGCGGGCCTCGCGGCACTCACAAGTCCCGGCGGCACACGTCAGTCCCGGCGGCACACGCTAGAACCCGTGCCGCCGCGAAGGACACCTGCCTGCGGGAAGAAAGTGGTCCACGAGACGTGGAGGGCACTCGCCTGCGCCAGGAACACCATCCCGGTACCGTCGCCGCCGACGACGCCCGCATCGGTGACAAGCGGGCCGTCACCCACCCGGACCGCCCCGGATCCGCGTGGGTAGGCTGGATGGGTGAATGCCTACGCCTCCGCACCCGTCGACCCCGAATCCACCGCAAACCTCGCCGAACGCGGCCTGAGACTGGCGGTGCTCGACGCCGACGACGAGGCGGGCCTGAAGCGTTGGCTGCTGGCGGATGCCCGCGGCTTCCACGAGGTCACGCCCACCGAGGGCACCCTCGAGGTGCAGGTCGAGTACATCGCCACCGACAGGGTCACCGGCGTCTGGGACGCCTCGCAGGCCGACCCGGAGACCCCGGTCGCCACGATACGGTCCTGGGAGATGGGCCTGACCGTGCCCGGCGGCACCGCCCTGGGCACCTGGGCGATCAGCTCGGTCACCGTCTCCCCCACCCACCGCCGCCAGGGCATTGCCAGGGCCATGCTCACCTCGGAGCTCCGCACCGCCCAGCGGCTCGGCCTGCCGATCGCCATGCTCACGGTCTCCGAAGCCACCATCTACGGCCGGTACGGTTTCGGACCGTCGGCTCGGCAGTCCTCGTACGTCGTCGACACCCAGCGGGCCCGCTGGACCGGCCCCACCCCGGCCGGCCGCGTTCAGTTCGTCAGCCCGGAATCGCTGCTCGCCGACGGCCCCGCCGTCTTCGAACGCACCCGCGATCGCTCCCCCGGCGAGGTCGACCGTCGCGAGATCTGGTGGAAGCGCACCCTTGGCCTGCTGCCGAACGAACCCGACGCGCACAAGCGCGGCATCCGCGCGGTGCGCTACGACGATGCCGACGGCGCCATCGCCGGATTCGCGCTCTACGAGATCGCGCTGCAGAACGTCAGCCACCCCGGCCAGCTCAAGCTTGTCGACCTCGTCGCGGCCACCGACGTCGCCTATGCCGCGCTCTGGCGGTTCGTGATCGAGATGGACATGGTGAACGAGATCAACGCGGGCCTCCGCAGCGTCTCCGAGCCGGTGGCGTGGCAGGTCTCCGACCACCGCGCCGTGCGCAAGACCAGCGAACGCGACCACCTCTGGCTGCGTATCCTCGACGTTCCGGTGGCGCTCGGCGCCCGCAGCTACGCGGCGCCGGGCGACTACCTGCTCGACGTCACCGACGACCTCGGCTTCGCCCAGGGCCGGTTTCTGCTCACCGTGGCCGCCGACGGGTCGGGGCAGGCGCATCCGCTCACCGGTACGGCCCCGGCCGGCGCCGTCGAGGTGGCCCTCTCGGCAGCGGACCTGGCATCGCTGTACCTCGGCGGCACGAGCGCGGTCGATCTCGCCCGCGCCGGCCGGATCACCGAGAAGTCTCCGGATGCCGCCGTCCGGCTGGACACGGCGCTGCACTCCGCCTACGCCCCGCACCTGAGCACCTGGTTCTAGCCGCTCGCTCCCGGTGCACCCCGATCTGGTCTTAGGCTGATCTGGGTGCCCGGCTCGGGCTGCCCTCCCAGCTAGCTCACAGCACCCGGCAACCGGCCTCATAGGCCGGGTCGATATCGTCGGGGTGAGAACCAGTCCCGACGAAACGGCACAGATAGCCCATGAACTCAAAAACCCCCGGCCAGGCGCTCCCCCCGAAGAAGGATCGCCGTGAGGTCGCGCGCGAGACCGCCCGCATCCAGCGGGAGGAGCAGAAGAAGCGCGAGACGCGCAATCGCTGGTTCCTCCGCGGCGGCATCGGCCTGGCCCTGGTGGCCGTGGCCGTCATCGTCGCCGTCCTGATCGTGGGCAGCGTCAAGCCGCCCTCGCCCGGGCCGCTCAACATGGCCAGCGACGGCATCCTGATGCAGGGTGACGGCACCACCATCAGCGCCGTGACGACCGCGGCGACCGCGGCCGACGCCGAGCCAGTGCCCACCGATGTGAGCGAGCTCACCAGCACCGTGAACATCGCGGTGTACCTGGACTACCTGTGCCCATACTGCGGCCAGTTCGAGACCACGAACGGCGCCCAGCTCACCAGTTGGCTCACCGCGGGCAACATCACCCTCGAGACGCACCCGATCTCGATCCTCGACCAGTCCTCGAGCGGCAGCAAGTACTCCACCAGGTCGGCCAATGCCGCCGCCTGCGTGGCCAACTACCAGCCGGACAGCTTCCTCGACGTGAACAGCGCCCTGTTCGCGAACCAGCCCACCGAGGGCACGACCGGCCTCAGCAATGCTGAGCTCGTCAGCCTGGTGGAGGAGGCCGGCGTCACCGACGAATCCGTGGCCACCTGCATCACCGACCAGGAGTTCGCCGACTGGGTGGGCGACGCCACCGACCGCGCTCTGGACAACCCGCTGCCCAACACCGACATCGGCGCGCTCGCCGGCACCCCGACGGTCCTCGTGCAGGGCGTCAAGTATGAGGGCGACCTCGGCGACGCGGCAGCCTTCGAGGCGTTCGTGTTGGAGCAGGCCACCGCGACGACCGACACCAGCGGCACCGACTCGGGCACCGACACCGGCGAGTAGCCACTGCCCGCGCGGACTCCCGCGACGGCATCCAGCTCGGCTACTGTGGCCGGTGCGGACGAGTGCACCCAGCACACCGGGCGCAGAAGTCCGCACCGGCCACAGTTGTTGTCCGCGCACGAGAGCGGATGCGAGCGGGTGACCGCGCTGTTGGACCCGAAGGAGACGGCATGTTGCACGAAGTCCCGGCCGACCGGCACCCGGCCAGGCCGCGCGTCTACGGCGCCACCGTCGATGCGAACACCCGGTGCGTGCACTATGCCGGGCCCACCGACATCGTCGCGATCAGGTTCCGCTGCTGCGACAGGTTCTACCCGTGCTTCCAGTGTCACGCCGACGCCGAATCGCACCCGGCAGCGCAGTGGGCGCCGGCAGAGTGGGCCGAGCGGGCGATTCTCTGCGGCGCGTGCGGGCAGACCCTCACGATCGAGGTCTACAGGTCCGTGTCCGCCTGCCCGGCGTGCGGGTCGCCCTTCAATGACGGATGCCGTCTGCACGCCCACCTGTACTTCCAGGTGGCGCCGCCGACGCCCTGACTCCCGGCCCGGGCGACCGGCGCCGCATGGAGCCCCGGGGTGGGTTACATCGGCCCCGCGTGCTCGGTCAGCCAGGAGTACGGGTCGATGGCGGTGACGCCGTTGAGGTGCAGCTCCAGGTGCAGGTGCGGTCCGGTGCTCTGGCCCGTGCTGCCGACGTTGCCGATCACCTGACCGGCCGTGACGGACTGGCCCACACTCACGGCGGCGGAGCCGGCGAGCATGTGCCCGTAGGTGCTGGTGACGTTCTGACCGTTCACGACGTGATCGATCATGACGTGCACGCCCAGGCCGCCGTTGTCGTACGCGGTCACCGAGCTCACGACGCCGTCGGCGACGGAACCGATCGGGGTTCCCTGGCCGGGGTTCATGTCGAGGCCGTCGTGGAAGGTCGAGCATCCCGCGCAGGGCGCCGAGCGGGGGCCGTAGCCGTCGGAGATGCGGATGGAACCGGGGAACGGCCAGCGCACGCTCGCCCCGGCGGGGGCGGCGGCAACGGCGGTGGGCGCGGCCGCGGCCGCGGGGGCGACGACCACGGGTGGTGGTGGCGGCGCGACCTCCTTGGCCGTGTAGGTGTCCACCTGCACGGCGACGGGCGCTGCGGCGGTCACGCTGATGCTCTGTGCCGGTGCGGCCTCGGCCTCGGCCTGGGCCACCCTGGCGGCGGACGCCTGAGCCGCGCTGGCCGGAGCACCGTCGGCATCCACGTAAGCGGCCTGCGCGGGCAGCGCACCGGCCGTGGTGAGCAGCGCCACAAAGGTCATGGCGGTGACGGCGGTGACCTGTCGGCGGCGGGAGGGCGGCTTGATGAATCCGCTGCGCCTACGCATGAAACTCCCCGGCCGAAACGTGAGCAAGGATGTGCACGGTGCAAATGGACATGGCAAAAGCTTTCTGGTCGATGCGGGATCAGGATGCGGATCCACCAGGCCTCGAAAGGGTCACTCACCGGCAGCGGCCCGCGTCAGGTGACAGGGCAGGCCGGATAGGGCGTGGAGCGGGCGGGAACCGTGAAGGTGGCACCGCCGAATGGGAATCCAGCACACGGCGACGACGTCGGCCCCGCGCGCAGATAAATGACTTTACGTCACGTTTCTGGGTAAACCGTGTGTGTGCATGCGTACGCACACATCGGCGGGGGTGTCGCTAGGGTCGTCTGGCGCGGAGGGCCAGGCCGCCGATTGGCAGGATGACCAGGCCGGCCGCGCACAGCATGGCGATCCATTCACCGGTGGCCAGGCTCACCCAGAGGCCGAGGCCGAGAACCGCGACGCTCCACAGCCAGCCGAACAGCGCGCTGCGGCGCACGGCGTGGTCGGGTGCGATTGTCATGCCTTCACTCTACAAAGCGCGGCTGGGTGGTTCCAGTGGACCCGACGGCTCAGACGGTGACGACCGACTGGGCCAGGGCGTCGAGCGCGCCGGGCACCAGTCGGTAGTACGCCCAGGTGCCGCGCTTGTCCCGGGAGAGAATACCGGCATCCACCAGCACTTTGAGATGGTGGGACACCGTGGGCTGGCTGAGGCCGAGGGGTTCGGTGAGGTCGCAGACGCAGGCTTCGGCGTCGTCGTGGGCGGCGACCATCGAGATCAGCCGAAGCCGGGCCGGATCGGCGATGGCCTTGAGGGTCTTCGCGAGCTTTTCCGCGCCGTCCGCGGCGAGCGCTTGGCGGGCGGGCGGCGCGCAGCACTCGACCGCCGCGGGGGCCTGCAGAAGTTCGACGTTCACCATTCCCCCATTCTGACACGCGAATTGACATCCATCGATGCTGTCGCCACACTCAATATCGACGTTCATCTATTTCCCAGCCGTGACCGATGGAGCACCATGACATCCGCCGACCAGCCCGCCCCTGCCGCCGCGCAGCTCGGCACCACCGATCGGCTGCTGCCGGTCTGGATTCTCCTCGCGATGGGGCTCGGGCTACTGCTCGCCGTCTTCGCGCCCGGCGTCGGCGACCTGCTGCACGCGTTCTCGATCGGCTCGGTGAGCGTGCCGATCGCGGTGGGCCTGCTGGTGATGATGTATCCGGTGCTCGCCAAGGTGCGGTACTCGGATGCCCGCGCCGTCGCCGGCGACCGGCGCCTGCTGGTGTCCTCGCTGGTGCTGAACTGGCTCGTGGGCCCGGCGCTGATGTTCGCGCTCGCCTGGGTCTTCCTGCCCGACCTGCCCGAATACCGCACCGGGCTGATCATCGTGGGTCTGGCCAGGTGCATCGCCATGGTGCTCATCTGGAACGACCTGGCCTGCGGCGACCGGGAGGCCGCGGCGTTCCTCGTGGCGATCAACTCGGTGTTCCAGGTCATCGCGTTCGCCGCCCTCGGCTGGTTCTACCTGCAGGTGCTGCCGGCCTGGCTCGGCCTGGCCACGACCAGCGCCGAGTTCTCCATCTGGGCGATCACCGCGAGCGTGTTGGTGTTCCTCGGAATTCCGCTACTGGCCGGCTACCTCTCCCGCCGCATCGGCGAGGCCACCCGTGGCCGCGCCTGGTACGAGAGCCGGTTCCTGCCGCGGGTGGGCCCGTTCGCGCTCTACGGACTGCTCTTCACGATCGTGTTGCTCTTCGCCCTGCAGGGTCAGCAGGTCATCGACCGGCCGCTGGACGTGGTGCGCATCGCCCTGCCGCTGCTGGTCTACTTCGCGGTGATGTTCGGGGCGGGCTTTCTGGCCGGCCGGCTGGTCGGGCTGTCGTACGCCCGCACGGCCACGCTGGCCTTCACGGCGGCGGGAAACAACTTCGAGCTGGCCATCGCGGTGGCCATCGGCACATTCGGCGCCACGAGCGGTCAGGCCCTGGCCGGCATCGTGGGCCCGCTGATCGAGGTGCCGGCTCTGATCGCCCTGGTCTACGTGTCGCTGTGGCTGCGCCCGAAGCTGTTCGGCCACGAGCCGGCGCCCCGGGCAGCAGCATCCGGCGAACCGGCATCCACCAAGGCGGCGGCGCCGACCGCCGTCTGACCCGTCAGTGCCAGCGGAGCAGGCTCAGCCGCGGGTCACCTGGATCTTCGACGTCGTCTGCTCGCGCTCGGCGACGGGTACCCGCACCTCGAGTACGCCGTCCCGGTAGCTGGCCGAGACGTCGGAGTCCTTGCTGCCGCTGGGCAACGGGATGTCGCGGGCGAAGGAGCCGTAGCGGAATTCGGTGCGGTAGCCGCCCTTCTCCTTGTGTTCGCTGGTCTCCTGGCGTTCGGCCTGGATGTGCAGGACCCCGTCGGACACCGAGATGTCCACGTCCTTGTCGGGGTCGATGCCGGGCATCTCGGCTTTCACCACGAGGGTGTCACCCTCCTGGTATTCCTCCACCCGCAGGGCTGCGGACTCCCAGTCGCCCTCAAAAAAGCGTCGCACCGAGTCGGGCAATTCGAATCGGTCGCGGCGCGCTACTCCACCAGCCATGATGCATCTCCTTGGGGTTCGGCCTGTTTTCGCTGCACAGAGTACCCCCGCGCCGTGGCCCGCGCAGGCCGTGCGGCGGGCGCTAGATCAGCTGCGCCGCGCGCAGATCGGCCTTCAGCCGCGGGGTCAGCGGGTCGAGAATATCGTCGTACTCGCGATGCCCGCGCAGGTAGGCGGCCGTGAACGGGCACAACGCCACAACCCGCAGCCCGCGCGCCCGCACATCGGCGAGCGCGGCCGCCACCAGCGTCGACGCCAGGCCCTTGCCGGACTGGTCCATGCTGATCTCGGTGTGCACGAACACCCGCTGCTCGCCGTGATCGGCGTAGACGGTGTGGCCCACCTGCACCCCGTCGAGCAGCAGCACGTACCGGCGCTCATCCTCGACGAGTTCGACGGTGCGCTGCTCGCCGGCACCGGGCTGACTATCGCCATGTGTGGGGATGCTCATCCCCCCAGTCTGCCCAGCGCGCCGACGGATGCAACCCCTCGCGGCTGCCCATCCGGCGCTACTCGGTGGTCGGCACCGCGCCGGCCGCCGCCGCGGCATCCGCACCCGCCTGAGCGACGCTGCGCCGCGCCCGCCGGTAGGTTGACCGCTTCGGCTGCTCCTTGAGCTGGCGGCGCACATCGTCGAGGATCTCGGTGACGGTCATCAGGTCGGCATGGCTGAGCCTGTCGAAGAGCATCTCCCGCACCAGGTCGACGTAACCGGGGATGCCCGTCCGCAGCAGGTCGAGGCCCGCCGGAGTGATGTGGGCGATGACCGACCTGTCGTCGTCGGGGGCCGGCTGCCGAAGCACCAGCTCCTTCCGCTCCAACTGGCCGACCTGGTAGGTGAGCCCACTGCGGGAGACCGTGAGTGAATCGGCGATGTCGGTCATGCGCCGCCCAACGGTGCCGGCTTCGCCGATGCGCAGGAGAATCTCGAACTGCGCGAGGGTGAGGCCCACGGAGTCGCGCAGATTGCGGTCGGCCGCGTACTGCACGATGTTCGACGTCTCGAACAGGGCCGCCCAGGCACGCATCTCATCGGCCGAGATGGATGGTTCGGGAATTCCCATGGTCGGTCCTCCGTTAGGGTGAGAAAGAAGTTGTTTCGAATACGAAGCACTTGTCGGCTCGGTGTCGAACACTCTGCGTGTTGACGACTGAGTCCAGTGTGCTCCGCTCTACCCGAAAGAAGACAATCATGACCAACGCCATTTACACCGCATCCGCCACCTCCTGGGGTGGACGCACCGGCAAGGTCGTCACCAGCGACAACAAGCTCGACCTCGACCTGTCCATCCCGAAGGACATGGGCGGCGACGACGGACCCGGCACCAACCCCGAGCAGCTCTTCGCCAGCGGCTGGGCGGCCTGCTTCCACAACGCCCTCAAGGCCACCGCCCGCCAGAACAAGGTCGACGTGTCGGAATCCGCCGTCACCCTCACCGTCAACCTCGTCGGCAGCATGGCCACCGGCCTCGACTTCGAGGTCACCATCGAGGCCCAGATCCCCGGCGCAGACCCGGCCACAGCGCAGGCAGCCATGGAAGCCGCACACGCGGTCTGCCCGTATTCCCGCGCCACCCGCGGCAACATCGCCGTGAAGCTCACCGTCGTCACCGACGAGGACTAGCCACCACCTTCGCGTCTGCGTCCCGTGCGGACAATTGCGTCCGGCACACCGGCACCAATTGTCCGCACGGGCACCAGTTGCGCCACCGGCAGGCTCTACCCCCAGACGTCGGCCATCTCCGCGGGCAGGGTCCGCAGCACGTCCCACCGCTCGGGCACCACCAGGCTCGGCAGCACGAACGACCACATCTCCACGAGCCGCTGCATCAGGTCCGCCCGGCCGGTGAGCACGCCGGAGACCACCTGCACACCCGTGAACGCCGGGCTGATGAACCGGGCGGCGGCAGCGACATCCACGTCGGCGCGCACGTCGCCGTCGAGGATCGCGCGCCGCAGCAGCAGCTCGCAGGCCGCGATCCAGTCCTCGTATGGCGTCACGACGGGCACCGAGAGGTTGCTCGATTCCATCGTCAGGCGGATGCCTGCCCGCGACACCGGATCGTCGCGCACCTGCTTGCCCAGCTCGAACGCCATCCGCAACAGCACGTGCAGGCCGGGCTGTTCGCTCTGCAGCAGCTCGTCGCCGAGCCCGAGCGCCCGCTCATGCTGGGCGTCGATGACCGCCAGCGCCAGCGCCTCCTTCGATGCGAAGTGGAAGTACAGCGCCCCCTTGGTGAGCCCGGCCGCGACACAGATATCCGCCATCGAGGCACCGCCGTAGCCCACAGCGCCGAAGACATCGGCGGCGGCGCGGATGATCGCCGCCCGGGTTTCCACGGCGCGAGCCTGTTGGGTCATGACGCTCCTCGACTGGAAACGGGCACCCGGCACGGCACCGAGACCAATTCCGACTTCGTCTCACCAGAAAGCATACCGTTTGGTATGCTTCCGTTAGGCCGGGCGAGCATTCCGGGGGGAACCTGTTTTCCCGGCCGACGACTACCGCACGACCGCACCACCCGCCCAGCGCCGCCGCCGGGCACCATCTGCCGGGATCGAGGGGAATCCGACGAATGAACAGCACAGGAATACTCAGCACCGCCTGGCAAGGAACGCTCGGGCGCACAGATGTCCTGGACGGCGGCGCTATCGACGGCGCCACGCTGGGCGCTCTGATCGGCGTGACGCTCATCGTCCTGGCCGGCCTGGGCGCCCTCGTCCTCATCGTGGCCGCCCTCGCGCAGGTGGTCCGCGCCGTGCACCTGAGCGAACCGGCCCGCACACGGTGGGTGTTGACCGTGGTCTTCGCACCGGTGTTCGGCGCGCTCGCCTGGTTCGCGGTGGGCAACCGCCTCCAGGCCGGCTGACCCGCACCCGGCTGACCCGCACCCGGCTGACCCGCACCCGGCTGACCCGCACCCGGCAGTCCCGCTTCCGCGGTTCAGGACCGGGGCCGCACCACGAGCACCGGGCAGTCCGCATGCCGCACGCACTGCTCACTGACCGAGCCGAGCAGCATCCCGGCCAGTCCGCCGCGCCCGCGGGAGCCGACCACCAGCATCCGGGACCCCCGCGAGACCTCGATCAGAGTCTTGGCCGGCCCGCCCAGCGCCACCCGGTACTCCGCCGTGAGCCCCGGATGCTCGGCGACGACGTCCCGGGTGTCGTCCACGAGGCGTTCCCGCACCGCGCCCGCGTAGTCCGAGTACGACGACACATAGCCGAACTCCCAGTTCGCCGGGCGCGGAGCCGTGTCGATGGTCCAGGCACGCACGATCGTCACCGGCACCTTGAGGTCGGCGGCCAGGTCGAGAGCCACGGTCAGGGCGTGATCAGCGTCGGCCGATCCATCATGCCCGACGACGATGCCCGCGCGCGGGCCGGGCTGCTGTGCCGGTTGCGCGGCCGCTTCGGCGTGCACCGCCGCCGCGTCGCCCGCATCGGGCCGAGGGTCCTTGCCTGTGCCGGTGTCAGCGTCCATGGTGGCCTCCTGCCGCGGAAGGCGGAGCGTCCGACTCCTGCGGTTCCCTCCCATTCAACCGTCCCGAACCTGCCGCCGGAAGAGCGCGGGCCATCTCGGGCGAGGAATTCCGGCCGCCCTCCGCCGCTGAGCCGCGCCGGCGCAGCCTCTCGCAGCCGCCTCCCACCCGACGTCCGAACGCCTTCGATAGTCTCTGGGGATGAGCTACTTCGAGCGCCACCGTTTGTCCGCGCTCGCGACGGCTGCCGTTCTCGTCGTCGTCCTGGCCGGCGCAGCCCTCGTCAGTGCCGCCCTGCGCGCCGAACCCGCCACGGCGGCTCCCACCGCGCCCATCGCCACGAACACGATCGACCTGGCCGGCTTCGAGCCCGGCCGCATCGTCAGCGACTACACCTTCTTCAACGCCGACGCCATGACCGAGCAGCAGGTGCAGTCGTTCCTGCTGTCGCGCAGCTGCATCCGCACCGACAGCTCACCCTGCCTCTGGGAGTACCGCGAGAGCACCGTCGACCAGCCCGCCGCGGGTGCCGGCCACTGTGCCGCCTACCCGGGCGCCGAGAACGAACACGCGAGCACCATCATCAGCAAGGTCGCCGAGGCCTGCGGCATCAGCCCCCGCATTCTGCTGGTGCTGTTGCAGAAAGAGCAGTCCCTGCTCAGCCGGCCCACCGAGTCCGGCTACCTGCGCGCCACCGGCTACGGCTGCCCCGACACGGCCGACTGCGAGACCGAGTACTTCGGTTTCTTCAACCAGGTCTACAACGCGGCCTGGCAGTTCCGTCAGTACACCCAGGAGCCCGAGCGCACCTACAAGATCGGCGACACCGAGGTGGGCTACAACCCCGACGCCGCGTGCGGCGCGAGCACCGTCGACATCCAAAACCAGGCCACCGCCAACCTGTACAACTACACCCCGTACCAGCCCAACGAGGCGGCCCTCGCCGACCCCGACAGCGATGGCGACGGATGCTCCACCCACGGCAACCTCAACTTCTGGCTGTTCTACACGGCCTGGTTCGGCTCCGGCAACCCGGACCCGTACCCGGATGCCCTGGGCTCCTGCCTCAACTACGCCCACGGCCAGCCCTGCCGGGTGCCCGAGCTGATCCCGTCGCTTTAACCCCACCGCACGCTTAGGAGGAACCATCGTGGACGTCCCCGCCGGCCGCCATCTCGTCTACCAGACCAGCCTGATGAGCGCCCTGCTCGACGGCATCTACGACGGTGACACCACCGTGGCCACCCTGCTCGAGCACGGCGACTTCGGCCTGGGCACCTTCAACGCGCTCGACGGCGAGATGCTGATCCTCGACGGTGTCTGCTACCGGATGCGGGTCGACGGCACGGTGGCACCCGCCGCGCCCGGCGACCTGACCCCGTTCGCCGTGGTCACCGAGTTCGTCCCCACGGTCACCATCCCCGTCACCGGGCCTGCCACCCGCGATCAGGCGGTGGCGCTGATCAACGAGACCCTGCAGAGCGCGAATTACCTCTACGCGGTGCGACTGACCGGCGAGTTCGAGTGGGTGCGGGTGCGGGCCGTGCAGCGGCAGGAGAAGCCGTATCTGCCCATGTCCGAGGCCATCCGGGGCGAGAAGACCCTGGAGTTCGGCCGTTCCACCGGCGTCGTCGCGGGGTTCCGCACCCCGCTTTACGGGCAGGGCATCGGCGTGCCCGGCGGGCACGTGCACTTCGTCGACGCCGACCGGCAGCACGGCGGCCACGTGCTCGACTTCGCGTTACTCTCGGGCACCATCGAGATCTGCATCGGCACCGACCTGCACCTGGAACTGCCGCTCACACCCGAGTTCAAGAACGCGGACCTCAGCCCGGATAATCTCGCCGACCAGATCGAGCAGACCGAAAACCACCGCTGAGCAAACCAAAACGACCCGGTCAGGTCCTCGTCACGTGCCCCGGCCAGAGCGCCGCATCCAGCCCACGTTCGAGCTTGGCGATGGTCTCCATGTCCGGCCAGGCCCGCCCGTCCAGGATGCCGATCAGGGTGGCGTGGTTCACGCCGCAGGACTCGGCGGCATTGCGGATGCTCCGCGAACCGATGGCACGGCGCAGGTTGCCCGCGAACGTCCGCGCGACCTCGCCGATGGCGTCGCTGGCCGGGCCATCCGGCCACTCGTGAACCAACTCGTTCGGCTTCAGGCGCGTGGTGCGTGACATTCCCCCAGCGTAGGCCGCTCCGGGAGCCGTGCGGGCCGCACGAACGGCGACTACGGGGTCCACCACGGCCGCAACGGCAGCTCGCCGGCAGAGCCCGGTTTGTCGGGCCGGGCCATCAACACCTGGTGCAACTGGATGCCATTGTCCTCAAACCCGAGCCGCGATCCAGCCATATACAGACCCCAGACTTTCGCGGTGGGGAGCCCGACCTCGGCGACCGCCTCGTCCCAGTGCTCGACGAGATTGGCGCACCAGTCGCGCAGTGTCAGCGCGTAGTGCTGCCGCAGGTTCTCTTCGTGCAGAACCTCCAGACCGGCGTCCTGCGCCTCGCTGATGATCCGGCCAGACCCTGTGAGCTCCCCGTCGGGAAAGACGTAACGATCGATGAATCCGCGCGGCTGGGGTGGTTTGTGGTTCTCCGGCCAGGTGATGGCGTGATTGAGTAGCAGCCCGCCGGGGCGCAGCCGGGACTGCAGAAACCCGAAGTACGACGGATAGTTGCGCACGCCGATGTGCTCGAGCAGCCCGATCGACGACACCGCGTCGTACCCGGTTTCCGTGACATCGCGATAGTCGGCGTAACGGACCTCGGCCAGATGGCCCAGGCCCTCGTCTGCGATGGCCCGCTGCGCCCAGCCGGCCTGCTCGGTCGAGAGCGTCACACCGGTCGCTCGCACGCCACGGCGGGCGGCGTAGCGCACCATGCCGCCCCAGCCGCAGCCCACGTCGAGCAACCGGTCGCCCGGTTTCAGTCGCAGCTTTTCGAGGACGAGTCGGTACTTGTTGTCCTGCGCCTCCTCGAGGGATGCGCTCCCGCGCGGGTAACACGCGCAGGTGTAGGTCATGGACGGCCCGAGAACCCACTCGTAGAAGGTGTTCGAGACGTCGTAGTGGTGGTGGATCGCTTCAGCATCCCTGGTCTTGCTGTGCCGGAGCCCCCCGGTGATCCTGCGCCACCGGGGCTGCGCTTCCTCGGGCGGCGGCGCTATCGGGCGCAGGTGCCGGGCGCCGATGGAGCGGATCATGTCGACCATCATCCGTGCCGGTGGGCGTGCGAAGACGAGGCTGTCGGCGAGGGCCTTGAGCAGCTCATAGGGGTCCCCCGGGTGCACCCCGCGGATGTCGAGGTCGCCGGCGATGTAGGCGCGGGCAAAGCCGAGGTCGCCGCGGCCGGTGGCCAGGTAGCTCGTGCCGCGGGGGGTCCTCAGATCCAGCCCGAACGACGCGTCCGTCGGCCCGGTCGAACTCCCGTCATAGGCCGTGAACCGCAGCGGAAGCCGGCCGCCTGCCAAGATCTCCAGCACCTCGGCGAGGGTGTATTTCCCCGCCAATCCGGTTTTCCCTGGTGCATCCGTCAGCGAAGTCGACTTCGTCGAGCGTTCCCGGTACGTGGTCATCGTCGTTGCACCGCCTTGGCATAGAGGTCGAGGAGACGTGAATCAGGGTCATATCTGTTCTTCACTGCCCGGTAGTTTTCTCCGCCGTAGAGTTCGTCGAACTCCGCCCGGGAGTAGTAGGAGTCGGAGTACAACGACTTGTGCCCGTCGAAATCACGGACCGCGCGTTCGATCAGGCGGTTCGTCGCCCCCGCGGTGGACCCGACCGGCACCGTCGACCAGAAGCCGACGTTCACGTAGTTCTCGCGCGGCCCGATCGGGTAGAGCGGCCAGCCGGTGTCGTCCTGCAACCGCAGCGGGCACAGCCAGATCGGTGTGATCGGCACGGTGTCCAGGAACCAGTCCAGAAACTCCGCGCACCGCTCTATCGGCACCTCGATGTCTTGGACGACGCGCTCGCGGGGCGGCCGGCCGGCCAGCCTCTCGATGCGATCGCCGATGTGGAATCGTTGTTCGTATTTCATCAGCTTCCCGTAGACGCTGCTGCGCCGGTAGCGTCGCGGCCACAGCCGGCGGACCCGCGGATTCTGCGCTCCGAACGCCTCCGAACACCAGAACCAGTCGGTGTCCCAGCGCCAGAGGTAGTCGTGGATGGTGAGGCGGTCGTCCGTCACCCCGCTGTCGTGCTGGATGGAGCGGTAGTAGATCTGTTGGCCGGTGTAGTCACTGGCGGGGCCGGGCGCACTTGTCTTCCTACCGAGGCAGAGATAGCTTTCCGCCGCGTTGAACACCACGCCGTCGAGGTAGTCGACCACGTCACCGTCGAACATCGCGGTCTCGATGATGCCGTGCATGGCCCGGATCAGGTCGACGAGCGAGTGGAACCGCAGATGGCTGAGCGCGACGAACGGTTTCACGGGTTCGAGCTCGATGCGCAAGCGCACCGCGTACCCCAGCGTCCCGTAGGAGTTGGGGAAGGCCCGGTACAGATCCGCGTGCTCGGTGGGCGACACGGTGAGCACCTCCCCCGTGCCGGTGAGGATGTCCATCTCCAGCACCGACTCGTGCGGCAGGCCGTTGCGGAACGACGTCGACTCGATGCCGAGGCCGGTGACTGCGCCGCCGAGCGTGATGGTCTTCAACTGCGGCACAACCAGCGGCGCCAGCCCGTGGGGCAGCGCCTGGGCGACGAGGTCGTCGTAGGTGCACATGCCGGCCACGTCGGCCGTCCGCGCCTCTTCGTCTATCGCGATGACGCCGGTCAGCCCGGAGGTGTCCAGGCCCGTCCCGGTGTTCTTGGCGCGTGCCCGGAACAGGTTCGACGTTGGTTTGGCCAACCGAATCGCGGCCCCGTCGGGGACGGCCCGATAGCTCTCGAGTAGGCGCTGCACGCCGGCGGCGTGAGCGCGCTTCGCGTCGACAAGTGCGGGCACGCCCACACGATAGCCCGCGGTCGCCCCGGACGCGACGGGGATCTGCACAATCACGCAGAAAGGGCGGGTGCCGAAGCACCCGCCCTTTCAGTAGTCCTCGAGACCTAGAAGTCCCAGTCGTCGTCTTCGGTGTTGACGGCCTTGCCGATGACGTACGAGGAGCCCGACCCGGAGAAGAAGTCGTGGTTCTCGTCGGCGTTGGGCGACAGCGCCGACAGGATCGCCGGGTTCACGTCGGTGACGCTCTTGGGGAACATGGCCTCGTAGCCGAGGTTCATCAGCGCCTTGTTGGCGTTGTAGTGCAGGAACTTCTTCACGTCTTCGGTCAGGCCGACCTGGTCGTACAGGTCCTGCGTGTACTGCACCTCGTTCTCGTACAGCTCGTACATGAGGTTGAAGGTGTAGTCCTTGATCTCATCCTTGCGCTCCTGCGTGGCGCCTTCGAGACCCTTCTGGAACTTGTAGCCGATGTAATAGCCGTGCACGGCTTCATCCCGAATGATCAGACGGATGAGGTCGGCTGTGTTGGTGAGGCGGGCGCGGCTGGAGAAGTACATCGGCAGGTAGAAGCCGGAGTAGAACAGGAACGACTCGAGCAGCACCGAGGCGACCTTGCGCTTCAGCGGGTCGTCACCCTGGTAGTAGTCCATCACGATGGACGCCTTCTTCTGCAGGTTGACGTTCTCGGTCGACCAGCGGAACGCCTCGTCGATCTCCTTCGTCGACGCGAGGGTCGAGAAGATCGAGGAGTAGCTCTTCGCGTGTACCGACTCCATGAACGCGATGTTCGTGTAGACGGCTTCCTCGTGCGGGGTGATCGCGTCGGGGATCAGCGAGACGGCACCGACGGTGCCCTGGATGGTGTCGAGCAGGGTGAGTCCGGTGAACACGCGCATGGTGAGCTGCTGCTCCACCGGGGTGAGCTGGTTCCAGGACTGCACGTCGTTGGAGAGCGGGATCTTCTCGGGCAGCCAGAAGTTGTTGACGAGGCGGTTCCAGACCTCGACGTCTTTTTCGTCTTCGATCTTGTTCCAGTTGATCGCGTCAACGTGGGAGACGAGCTTGAGCTTGTCAATCATGATTTATTCCTCTTGGTGGTACGTCGTTGATCGAGCCTGTCGAGATCTGCTTACGTGGTCTCGACAGGCTCGACCACCGCTGAGATCAGTGAATTACATCACAAAGCGCAGGAAACACAGCCCTCAACCTCGGTCCCCTCGAGGGCCATCTGGCGCAGACGGATGTAGTAGATCGTCTTGATGCCCTTTTTCCACGCGTAGATCTGCGCGCGGTTGATGTCGCGGGTGGTGGCGGTGTCCTTGAAGAACAGCGTCAGCGACAGGCCTTGGTCCACGTGCTGGGTGGCCGCGGCGTAGGTGTCGATGACCTTCTCGTAGCCGATTTCGTAGGCATCCTGGTAGAACTCGGTGTTGTCGTTCGTCATGAACGGCGCCGGGTAGTACACGCGGCCGAGCTTGCCTTCCTTGCGGATCTCGATCTTCGAGGCGATCGGGTGGATCGACGCGGTCGAGTTGTTGATGTACGAGATCGACCCTGTCGGCGGAACGGCCTGCAGGTTCTGGTTGTAGATGCCGTGCGCCATGACGGATGCCTTGAGCTCGGCCCAGTCGGCCTGCGTGGGGATCTCGACGTTGGAGTTCGCGAACAGCTCGGCGCCGCGGGCGGTGACGGGCTCCCACACCTGGTCGGTGTACTTGTCGAAGAACACACCGGACGCGTAGGTCGAGTCGGCGAAGCCGTCGAAGGTGATGCCACGCTCGATGGCGATCTTGTTCGAGGCGCGCAGGGCGTGGAACAGCACCGTGTAGAAGTAGATGTTGGTGAAGTCGATGCCTTCTGGGCTGCCGTAGTACACCCGCTCACGGGCGAGGTAGCCGTGCAGGTTCATCTGGCCCAGGCCGATGGCGTGGGACTTGTCGTTGCCGCTCTCGATCGAACGCACCGACGCGATGTGGCTCTGGTCGGAGACCGCGCTGAGCCCGCGGATGGCGGTGTCGACGACCCGACCGAAATCGGGCGCATCCATCGCCAGCGCGATGTTCATCGAGCCGAGGTTGCAGGAGATGTCCTTGCCGATGGTGTCGTAGGAGAGGTCCTCGTTGTACGTCGTCGGGGTGTTGACCTGGAGGATCTCCGAGCACAGGTTCGACATGTTGATGCGGCCCTTGATCGGGTTCGCCTCGTTCACGGTGTCTTCGAACATGATGTACGGGTAGCCGGACTCGAACTGGATCTCGGCGAGGGTCTGGAAGAAGTCGCGGGCCTTCATCTTGGACTTCTTGATGCGCGAGTCGTCGACCATCTCGTGGTACTTCTCGGACACCGAGATGTCGGCGAACGGTACGCCGTAGACGCGCTCGACGTCGTACGGGGAGAACAGGTACATGTCCTCGTTGTTCTTGGCCAGCTCGAAGGTGATGTCGGGGATGACCACACCGAGGGAGAGGGTCTTGATGCGGATCTTCTCGTCGGCGTTCTCGCGCTTGGTGTCGAGGAAGCGCATGATGTCGGGGTGGTGCGCGTGCAGGTACACCGCTCCGGCACCCTGGCGGGCACCGAGCTGGTTGGCGTAGCTGAAGGAGTCTTCGAGCAGCTTCATCACGGGGATGATGCCGCTGGACTGGTTCTCGATCTGCTTGATCGGCGCGCCGGACTCCCGGATGTTGGAGAGCAGCAGGGCCACGCCGCCGCCGCGCTTGGACAGCTGCAGCGAGGAGTTGATACCGCGGGAGATGGACTCCATGTTGTCTTCGATACGCAGCAGGAAGCAGGAGACGAGCTCGCCGCGCTGGGCCTTGCCGGAGTTCAGGAAGGTGGGCGTCGCGGGCTGGAAACGACCGGCGATGATCTCCTCGACGAGGGCGACCGCGAGCTGTTCGTCGCCCTGGGCCAGGCCGAGGGCGGTCATCACGACGCGGTCCTCGAAGCGCTCGAGGTAACGCTTGCCGTCGAAGGTCTTCAGCGTGTAGGACGTGTAGTACTTGAACGCGCCGAGGAAGGTCTGGAAGCGGAACTTCTTCGAGTACGCCAGGTTGTTGAGGCTGGTGATGAACTCGAAGCTGTACATGTCGAGCACGGCCTGCTCGTAGTACTCCTTCTCGACCAGGTAGTCGAGACGTTCACGCAACGAGTGGAAGAACACCGTGTTCTGGTTCACGTGCTGCAGGAAGAACTCCCGGGCAGCCTCGCGGTCCTTGTCGAACTGGATCTCCCCGTTCGGTCCGTACAGGTTGAGCATGGCGTTCAGGGAGTGATAATCCATGTCCAGGCCCGACGGCGGGCTGATCGGGGTGACCTTCACGGCTGTTGCTTCCAAAATTCTTCCAATCCTTCGTGAACGGCGGCTACGTCGTCCGGTGTGCCGAATACTTCAAAGCGATACAGGTGGGGCACACCGCACTTCTGCGCGATGATGTCCCCGGCGAGGCAGAAGGCCTCACCGAAATTTGTGTTCCCAGCGCCGATGACGCCGCGGATGAGCGAGCGGTTGCGTGTGTCGTTCAGAAAGCGGATGACCTGGCGTGGCACTGCCGGCCCCAGATCGCCGCCGCCGTAGGTGGGTACAACGAGCACAAACGGATGCCGGGCGACAAGGGGCGCATCCTTGGCGTACAGCGGGATGCGGGCGGCGGGCCGGCCGAGCTTCTCGACGAACCTCTGAGTGTTTCCGGAGACGCTCGAGAAGTAGACGATGTCCACGTCTCCGGCATCCACTTCCGCGCCGGCACCCTGTCCTGCCGCGCCGGCGGTGGACTCGCGAGTGGAATCAGCCTGAAGCAGCATGGGTTCCCCTTTTCGTGCGAGTTGAACGGTCGGCGCCCCCCAGGCGCAGCGCTGGTTACGCCAGGCGCGCGGCGAGCTCGTTGATCTTGTCGGGGCGGAAGCCCGACCAGTGGTCCTCATCGGTGATGACGACGGGCGCCTGCAGGTAGCCGAGCGCCTTGACGGCCTCGAGTGCGTTCTCGTCGGCTGACAGGTCGAGGATGTTGTACTCGATACCCTTGTTGTCCAGGGCACGGTAGGTCGCGGTGCACTGCACGCAGGACGGCTTGGTGTAGACGGTGATTGCCATCGAAGAGGCCTCTCGTATCGTTCTCGTCGTTTCGGACCATAGGCAAAGCTGTGCGAAATCCGTGGTGAAGACGTAGTGGAAATGTGGTGGAAATGCACCCGTAAAGTGCGAAGTTCTTTTTAAGCGTTGTGCGATTGCTTGGACTTCAATACTACATCTAGTGATTGCCAATGGGAACAGCCACTACATGCGGGAATTACAATTATGTACTTATCCACCGACATTCCACCGGTTGTCAACAGGGCGCCACCACAGAAGACCGCAGGAATACGCGGTCGGACCCGAAGTTATCCACAGGTCGAGCGGGGACATGATTTTGCCCTGTGGAATCCGCCTCCGGGCGCGTCGATCGCCCGGTCGGCGGATCCGTCCCCCTTCCGGGGCTCAGGATTTGCGCTTGCGCGAGACGACGAATCGCTGCAGCAGCACGAAGGCGAGGAGAATGCCGCCGGTGATGATCGTGGTGGCCTCCGGCGGGATGCCGCCGTCGCGGGTGATGAGCACGTTCATCAGCCCGAGAACCAGCGCGCCGATCACGGAACCGAGCACAAAGCCGGCACCGCCGGTGAGCAGCGTCCCACCGATGATGACAGCGGCGATGGCGTCCAGCTCCCAACCCACCCCGGTGATGTTCTGCGCGATGCCGAGCTTCGAGGTGTACACCACGGCGGCCAGTCCCGCGAGGGTGCCGCTGATCACGTAGATCAACAGTTTCGTGCGCACCACCGGCAGTCCCATCAGCAACGCCGACTGTTCCGAACCGCCGATCGCGTAGACCGTGCGACCGAATCGGGTGCGGTGCAGCATGAAGAACGCCACGATGACGACGAGGGCGGCGATGAGCACGTTGGGGGTTGTCACGAGGTCGTCGATCTTGGGTCCGTCGTAGACCTTCCACTGCGTGGACAGGCTGCGGATCACCGAGTCGTCGTCCAGCCGCTGCGGGGTGGTGCTGAGGATGGACGCGAGGCCGCGGGCGAGGAACATCATCGCGAGGGTCGCGATGAAGGGTTGCACGTTGAAGTACTGGATCAGCACCCCGGAGGCGACGCCGAAGACCGAGCCGATCAGGATCATCAGCACGATCACGATGAGCGGATTCCAACCGGCGTTGGCCAGCATCACCCCGACCAGGCTGCTGATGGCGATCACCGCTCCGACCGACAGGTCGATCCCGCCGGTGAGGATGACGAAGGTCAGTCCCACCGCCAGGATGATCAGATACGCGTTGTTGATCAGCAGGTTCGAGATCGTGCTGAACTGCACAATCCGCCCGTAGGCGACCTCGCCGTAGATCAGCATGGCGATGAAGATCGCCACGGCGGCCAGGGTCGGAAGGGTTTCCAGGTTCGGCTTCATTCGCGACAGCAGCGAGGGTGCGGCCGGCCGATCGAGCTCGGTGATGCTCATACCGGCACCGTTTCCTTATCCGTGATGATGACGCGGGTTCTGCGCCGGTTGAACATAGAGCGCACCCTGGGGGACTGCAGGAGGCAGATGATCACGATGACGACGGCCTTGAAGGCCGGCGTCGCCGACGAGGGGATGGACATGTAGACGATGGTCTTGTCGAGTGTCGCGATCAGCAGCGCCCCGATGATGCTGCCGGTGAGCGAGAATTTGCCTCCGGCCAGCGAGGTCCCGCCGATGACCACGGCGAGGATCGCATCCATTTCGGCGGTCATACCCGTTTTCGCCACCTCCACCGTCATGACGCTGGCAGTGCTGAAGATCCCGGCCACGCCGGCGAGCACAGCGCTCACTATGTAGACGGAGATGAGGATGCCGACGGGGCGGATCCCGGCCATCCGGGCGGCCTTGGGGTTGATGCCGATGGATTCGATCATCAGGCCGAGCGCGGTGCGGCGCACCAGGGCGGCCAGGACCGCCACGATCAGCACCGCGATGACAAACACGACGGGAAAGCCGAGGAAGGTGCCGTTGGCAATCCAACGGAAGGTCTCGTTCGTCGCCGAGGTGTTCTGGCCCGAGGTGATCACCTTGGCCAGGCCGCGGCCGGCGAGCATCATCACCAGGGTCGTGATGAAGGGTTGCAGGCCCACGATCGAGACCAGGATGCCGTTGAGGGTGCCGAGCAGCGCGCTGATTCCCAGCGCCAGGAGCACGGCCACCACCGCGGTGCCGAACGATCCGGTGCCGGTGTTACGCATGAATTCCATTGAGACGGCACCGGCCACAGCCATCACCGACCCGACCGACAGGTCGATGCCGCGGGTGGCGATGACCAGGGTCATGCCGACCGCGATCATCATGATCGGCGCGCTCGCGCGCAGGATGTCGATGACGTTGCCCGAGAGGTTGCCGGTGGCGGCGTTGACCGACACCCCGAGGTAGGCGGGGTTCTTAGTGAGATTGACCACGAGCAACAGAAGCAGGGCCACGATCGCCCAGACGTACGGTTGGTGGAACAGCCCGGTGATGACGCGGATGGCTGCGGACGGACGTGCGACGGGGGTGCTCATGCGCCGCTCCCTTCTGAAGCGATGAGATCGACGATGGCTTCGGCGGTCACGTCGGGTCCGTTGACGATCTCGCCGATCTTGCGCCGGTCTTTCAGCACGATGATGCGCTCACTGAGGCGCACGACTTCCTCCAATTCAGACGAAATGAAGATCACCGACATGCCGTCATCGGCGAGCGCCACAATTGTCTCCTGAATCTCCGCCTTGGCCCCCACATCGATTCCGCGGGTCGGTTCGTCGAGGATCAGCAGCTCCGGCTGGGTGGCCAACCAGCGGCCGAGCAGGACTTTCTGCTGGTTGCCGCCGGACAGATCCCGCACGGCCCGCTCCGGGTCGGCGGGTCGCACGTTCAGCTCCACCAGGTACTTGTCGCAGATCGCGGCCTGTTCCCGGCGGGACAGCGGCCGGGCCCAGCCGCGGCGGGCCTGCACGGCCAGCACCAGGTTCTCCCGCACCGTGAGGTCGCCGACGATTCCCTCGTCGCGCCGGTTTTCGGTGGAGAAGGCGATCTTGCGCGCCAGGGCGCCGACCGGGCTGGTGACCTCGGTGGTTTTCCCGTCGATGGTCACGATGCCGGCATCGGGTTTGTCGGCACCGTAGATGAGCCGGCCGAGCTCGGTGCGGCCGGAACCGAGCAATCCGGCCAGGCCCACCACTTCGCCGGCGTGCACCTCGATGTCCACGGGTTCGATGGAGCCCTTGCGGGTCAGGTCTTTCGCGCTGTAATAGGGCGCGCCGCCCGAGTGCACGGCCCGGGATCGCTGGGAACCCAGGGAGTTGAGGGTGTCCACGTCCTTGCCGATCATCTCGGAGATGAGCTGGTTGCGCGGCAGCGCAGCTGTCTGGTGTTCGCCGACCACGACGCCGTTCCGCAGCACGGTGAGCCGGTCGCTGATCGCGTACACCTGGTCGAGGAAGTGCGAGACGAAGAGGATGGCAACACCCTCGTCGCGCAGGCGGCGGATGACCGTGAACAGGCCCTCAACCTCGTTCGCGTCCAGGCTGGAGGTCGGTTCGTCCAGGATCAGGACCGTGGAGTCGGTGACCATCGCGCGGCTGATCGCGACCAGCTGCTGCAGGGCGAGCGAGATGCTGGAGAGCGGTTGTCTGGGGTCGAGGTCGCCCAGGCCCAACCGGATGAGGGCCTCGTGGGCCGCCTCGTGGGTCTTGCGCCAGTTGATGCCGATCGGCCCGCGTACCTCGTGGCCGAGCATCACGTTCTCCCCCACCGTCAGGTTGTCGCAGAGGTTGACCTCCTGGTAGACGGTGGAGATGCCGGCGCTCTGCGCATCCGCGGTGCCCGCGAACCGCCGCGAAAGGCCGCCGACGGTGATGGTGCCGGAGTCGATCTTGTACACACCGGTGAGCGCCTTGATGAGGGTGGATTTGCCCGCCCCGTTCTCGCCCATCAGGGTGTGCACTTCGCCAGGGAAGAGTCGGAAGTTCACGTTCTGGAGAGCCTTGACCCCCGGGAACTCGATCGAGATGTTCTCCATCTCGACGATCGGCTCTGTCACTGCCGGCGCTGTCGCTGCCATGTCTCTGCCTGGTCCTGCCGGTGTGTCGGCCTCGAAAGTTGAGTGGCGTGGCGAACCTGCCACGAAGGGGGTGTTCGTTCCTGCGGCCGGATGGGCCGCAGGAACGAACACGTTCGGGTCGTGCTGCCGGTCAGTACTGGCGGTCGGGCAGGGCCGCGGTGGCCGCCTCGGGCGAATCGAACGTCGTGCTCGGCACGACGATGCTGGACTCGACGTCCTCGCCGGCCAGGGCCGCGTTGACGACCTCGATGGCGTCCTCTCCGAAGAGCGGGTTGTATTCGGCCACGAAGCTGAGCCGGCCGGCCGCAAGGGCTTCGAGGGCGGCCTGCGTGCCGTCGATGGTGATGATCTTCACGTCGGTGCCGGGGGTGAGTCCGGCCTCCTCCACCGCGAGAGCGGCGCCCAGGCCCATTTCGTCGTTCTGGGCGAAGACGAGCTGGATGTCGTTGCCATTGGCCTTGAGCATGGTCTCGAAGACGCTCTTGGCCTCTTCGGTGGACCAGTTCGCCGACTGGCTCTCGAGCTTGGTCAGGTTGTCGGCGACGGCCTCGTCCCATCCCTTGTTGCGGTCGTTCACCACCGAGAGTCCGGGCGGGCCTTCGAGGACGACGTAGTTGGCGCCATCCGGGAACTGCTCGTTGGCCCATTCGGCGGCCGAGGCGCTGATGCCCACGTTGTCCGGAGCGATCCGGCTCGTGTAGAGGCTTTCATCGTTCGGCTCGATGCCGCGGTCAAGCAGCACCACCGGAATCTCGGCCTCCTGTGCCCGCTCGAGCACGTCTTCCCAGCCCGTTGCCTCGGTGGCGGAGAGCAGGATCGCGTCTACGCCCTCGTCGATGAACGAGGTGAACGCGGTGATCTGGGAGTTCTGGTCGCCGTTGCTGGACGGGGCATACTTCAGGTCGAACCCGTTCTCGGTGGAGAACGCATCCTGAATGTTCTGCTCGTTCGCGGTGCGCCAGCCTCCCTCAGGTCCGACGGCGACAAATCCGACGGTGGTGAGCTCGCCGCTGTCGTCACCGGATGCGGCCGGTTCGTCCGACCCCGACGAGCAGGCGACCAGACTGAGAGCCAGTGTTCCGGCCAGGGCCAAACCCGTGAACGCTCGGAACCGTGATGTGGGTGCCATGTGATCTCCTCCTTGAGATCTGCGGGCACGAGCGTCGTGCCAGCAGTATGAATGTGTTCAATGAACGACTGCGGTGCCTTGGACGATGTGTGATCGCTAACAATTCGCTACTAGCCAGCTGCTTGATAGTTTCTGACTTCGTCGTCGGGATCAATTGTTAGCCTTCACAATCGCTCTTTTCGGAGGCTATCCGCGTTTTGCCGGTGTTGTCAAGGGCTTTTCACTGGGATGCAGCCCTGCGGGGCGCCTGTTGCGCCGAACGAGTTGTGAACCCTAACATTCAGGGGGACGAGGAGGTTCGCGAGGTGCACAGAATCGAAGCCGAACCGATCGTGGTGATGACCGGCGTCACCGTCACGTTCCCGGGCGTCACGGCGTTGGATTCCGTGGACTTCAGGCTGTTCCCCGGGGAGGTCCACTCGCTACTGGGCGAGAACGGCGCGGGCAAGAGCACCCTGATCAAGGCGCTGACGGGTGTGTACCGCATCGACGGCGGGCGGATCGAGGTCGATGGGGTCAGCGTGGCCTTCACCAGCCCGGCCGACGCGCAACGGTCCGGCGTGAGCACCGTGTACCAGGAGATCAACCTCCTGCCCAACCTCAGCGTTGCCGAGAACATCCTGCTCGGGCACGAGTCCCGCCGTCCGTGGGGCGGCATCGACTGGCCGGCAACACGACGGCACGCCGGCGAGCTCCTCCGGGGAATGAACCTCGACATCGACCCGGCGTCCATCCTCGCGGACCACTCACTCGCCGTGCAACAGCTCATCGCCATCACCAGGGCCGTTGCCGTGCAACCCAAGGTGTTGATTCTCGACGAACCCACCTCGAGCCTGGATACCGACGAGGTGACGGAGCTGTTCAGGGTGATCGCCCACCTCAAGGAGTCCGGGGTCGCCATCCTGTTCATCTCGCACTTCCTCGAGCAGGTCTACGAGATCTCCGACCGGCTCACCGTGCTGCGCGACGGCCAACTCGTCGGCGAATACCTCACGGACGAGCTGCTGAGGATCGACCTCGTGCAGAAGATGGTCGGCGCCGGGATGTCGGTTCTCTCCGAGATGCAGCATCGCACGAGTGAGCGGGAGGTCGAGGAAGCCCTCGGCGGTGAACGGCCACTGGTGAGCGCCATCGGCCTGGGCCGCGACGGCGCTCTGGCACCTATCGACCTGGCCGTCTACGAGGGCGAAATCGTCGGCATGGCCGGTCTGCTCGGCTCCGGCCGCACCGAGCTGGCGCGACTGCTGGCGGGCATCGACCGGCCGGACAGCGGCGGCGTGTCGGTCGACGGTGTCGTGCACAAGTTCCGGGGCCCCCGCGATGCGCTGAAACACCGTATCGCCTACGCCTCGGAGGACCGCCGCGCCGAGGGCATCATCGGGGACCTGACCGTTCGCGACAACATCGCGCTGGCCCTGCAGGCCGACCTGGGCTGGTTCCGTCGGATCTCCCGAAAACGACAGGACGAGCTCGCCGCCAGCTACATCCAGGCTCTGAACATTCGCCCGCCGAACCCGGATGCGCTCGTGCGGCACCTCTCCGGGGGCAACCAGCAGAAGCTGCTTCTCGCCCGCTGGTTGGCCATAGCGCCCCGCCTGCTGATTCTGGACGAGCCCACCAGGGGCATCGACATCGGCGCCAAGGCCGAGATCCAGAATCTGGTCACCGATCTGGCCGAGAACGGTCTCGCCGTGGTTTTCATTTCGGCCGAACTCGAAGAGGTGCTGCGCATCAGCAACCGGGTGGCGATCCTGCGCGACCGGAAGAAGGTCGCCGACATCCGCAACCACGACCTGACCGTCGAGCGGCTGCTCACCGTCATCGCCGACGGTGCCGACGATGACGACGACCAGCGTCGGGGGGCCGAGCGGTGACCGGGGCCCTCGGGCTCCTGGCACTGGCCGGTCAGGGCACTCGTCTAGAATCGGTGACACAACCCTGCACTATGTGGGCTGGCCGGATGCTCCGTGTGACGATCGACCGCGGAGAGTTGGGGCCCCGTCACCCGCAGGGAAAGGTATCGCCGTGAGAGAGGAAACTCCCCGCCAGGCGACGATCTTCGACGTCGCGCGTCTCGCCGGGGTATCGCACCAGACGGTCTCCCGGGTGCTTAACGACCTGCCCAATGTGCGGCCGTCCACCCGGGTTCGGGTCGAGGAGGCCATCAAGAAGCTGCGCTACGTGCCCTCCCCCGCCGCTCGGGCGCTCGTGACCCGGCGGTCGCGCACCATCGGGCTGATTGCCACGGGCACACCCGAGTTCGGACCGGCGTCCACCCAGCTCTACTTCAACGCTGCCGCGCGGAAGGCATCCTGGTCGGTCTTCACGGCCAGCCTGATCGACACCGAGCCGTCGGCGATCCGGGCCGTCGTCGAAGCGTTCCTCCGGCAGAACGTCGAAGGTATCGCCGTGATCACGAGCCGCCAGGGCGTCGTCGACGTCGTCGCCGGCATGGAGCTGGCCATCCCCGTGGTGGCGCTTGAGGCAACGGCCCGCACCGGTATCACCACGGTCGGGGCCAACCAGTACAGCGGCGCCCGCACCGCGGTGGCCTATCTGGCCGGGCTCGGTCACCGCAACATCGCCCACCTGGCCGGGCCGAGCGACTCGATCGACGCCAAGGAGCGGGAGCGCGGGTGGCGCGACGAGCTGGCCTCCCGCGGCCTGCAGGCGCGCCGCATCGGCATCGGCGACTGGTCGCCGTCCGCGGGCTACACCTTCGGCATGGCCTGCGACCTCGAGGGGCTCACGGCGATCTTCGCGTCGAACGACCAGATGGCGGTGGGGCTGATGCACGCCCTGTCCGATCGGGGACGGTCGGTTCCCCGCGACGTCAGCATCGTCGGGTTCGACGACGTGCCCGAGGCGGAGCACCTGTCGCCCCCGCTCACCACCGTGCGCCAGGATTTCGAGCACATCGGACGGGACATGCTCAGCGTGTTGCTCGGCCGCATCAACGGTGACGGTTCCCCGCTTCCGGCGTCCGTTCCCGCCCTCATCGAACGCGCCTCCACGCGCCGCCTCGACGCCGAGGGCTGAGCCTCCCCGGCGGCCCGCCCTTCCCCCGGGCGGCGCGACATCGCCCCTGCGGCCCGTCTCCGCCCCGGCGGCCCGTCTCCGCCCCGGCGGCCCGGGATACACCGCGTGCCACCGCGCCTAGCCCGCGCCGCGAGACGAATGCGCCCCGTTCGGCGTGCCATTCACTCAGGCGCGGGGCACTCCCCGCTCGGTGAGGAAGGCGTGGAACCGGGTGGGTGAGAGAGCAAGATCCCAGCCCCACCGGTCGAAACTGTTCACCTGGGCGCGTAACGCATCCTCTCGCTGTTTCTCCTGCCACACCACCGAACTCGGGTCGCGATTGCCGAGCACGGGCCCGGTGCCGTACTTGAGGAACCCGTCGAATTCGCCGATCTTGCGCACCCGGCGCCAGAAGAAGTCCACCCAAGCGTTGCCGCCGAGGATGTCGGGAAAGCAGACCTGCAGCTCCGGCGCCTCAAAGCCGAGCTGAAAGATCCGCACCCTGCTCAGGGTCTCCCCCGGGTTTGCCGCCAGCGGGTTCGCGAAAGCGATCACCCGCTCGGCGCGGCGCCGACCGGTTCGCGGGTTCACCAGCGCGAGCTCGCGGTAGAGGTCATCCCTCGTCAGCGCCGGTCGGATCGGCACCTCTCCGCGCCGCTCCCGTTCGGCGCGTTCCTGCTCAACCCGCAGCGCATGATCCACCATCGTGACACCCACCAGAAAGGGTGACGAGGCGGCCACATCCACCAGGGTGCGCGCAATAGAAGTGACCTGGCATCCGTCGATCTCTTGCACTGAGTCCGGAGCCGGCCCACGGTGACTGGTTATGAACCGTGTGCTGCTGCCTCCGACAGCGTCAGGGGTGCTGATGTGCACCGTCGCGGGCCAGCTCCCGATGGTGGGAAAGCCGTGCAGGATGCCCGCGGATTGATGCGACAAAACGGGCCGGCGCCCCGATGCCAGAACGGTCGCCCGCACCATCAGGCGGTACCGTTCATCGACATCAGCGGCGCGCCAGCGCTCGCCCGTCACGTACACACCGCGACGGACACTCTGGAGCGCACCCCTCACGCACAGCGTCTGGAGTGCGCGCGTTGACACTCCGACCTCTCGCAGGGCACCAGACGGGAGCAGCCCGCCGTACCGAGTGCTCACGACTTCGGCGAGGCGGAGGGTTTGGCGGTGGCGCGCGGCGTCGGCTGTGCGTTCGGCGGACGAAGGGTTGGATAACGGGGACTGGAGATTGGCCATACGGCAGCGTCCCTCTTCGACCCGCTGGCGCACGATACTGACCCGGTCCGGTTGAGCAATCGCCCGAGCCGTACCCTGTGGAGGAGCAGCGCACCCGCGCCCGCGTCGGACCGAAAGGCTCCCGGCCGCACGCCTTAGCCCCGGCGGCACTAGTCCTAACGTGGGCCGCCGCGCGTAATGTGTTCCGCGGCGCACAAGGCGGGCCGCGGGGCACAAGGTGTGCCGCGCCCTGGAGACATGCGCGGGCGGCGGGCAACAAAGGCCGCCGGCCGCGCATCTGTGCCAGGCCGAGAGGCTCCCGGCGGCACGCCTTGGCCCCCGCGGCACGTGTTAGCCCCGGCGGCATTGGTTCTAGCGCCTGCCGCCGCGCAGGAAGCGTGCCGCAGCGCACAACGTGTGCCGCGGGGCACACGTCGGACCGCGACGTGGACCGCGACGTGGACCGCGACGTGGGCCGCGGGTATAACGCGAGCCACGAGCGGGCACACAAAGACCGCCGGCCCCGCATCCGTGGTGGAGGCGGGGCCGGCGGCCGGATGGAGCGTGGTGCCTAGCGGCCGCCGGAGCGACGCTTGTTGTAGACGTCGAAGGCGACGGCGAGGAGGAGCACGAGGCCCTTCACGGCCTGCTGCCACTCGATGCCGATACCCATGATCGACATGCCGTTGTTCAGAACACCGATGATCAGACCACCGATGATGGCGCCACCGATGGTGCCGACACCACCCTGCACGGCCGCGCCACCGATGAAGGCGGCGGAGATGGCTTCGAGCTCGAAACCGTCACCTGCCTTCGGGCCGGCCAGGTTGAGGCGAGCGGTGAAGATCAGGCCGGCGAGGGCAGCGAGCACGCCCATGTTCACGAACAGCCAGAACGTCACGTTGCGGGTCTTGACACCCGACAGCTCAGCGGCGTGCAGGTTGCCACCGATCGCGTAGATGTGACGACCGAACACGCTGCGGTTCATGATGATGCCGTAGACCAGGATCAGCACGGCCAGCACGATCAGGGTGACCGGGATGCCCTTGTAGGAGGCGAGGGCGTAGGCGAACATGGCGATGGCGGCGGTGATGAGCACGAGCTTGACGACGAACCAAACCAGCGGCTCGACCTCCTGGCCGTAGGCCGCGCGGCCCTTGCGGGTGCGCACCTGCTGCACGATCAGGGCGATAATCGCCAGTGCGGCGACACCCAGGGTGAGCGGGTCCAGCTCGAACTCGCCGAAGAGATCGGTGAGGAAGCCGTTACCGAGTGCGCGGTATTCGGCCGGGAACGAACCGATGTTCGCGTTGCCGAGCACCACGAGGGCGAGGCCACGGAAGATGAGCATGCCGGCCAAGGTCACGATGAAGGCGGGGATGCCCACGAACGCGATCCAGAAGCCCTGCCAGACGCCCACCAGGGCACCGACCAGGAGCGACAGGATGATCGACAGCCACCAGGGCAGTCCCCAGGTCACGGCGAACACGCCGGACACGGCACCGACGAAGGCGGCGACCGAACCGACCGACAGGTCGATGTGGCCGGCGATGATGACCATCACCATGCCGACCGCGAGAACGAGGATGTATCCGTTCTGCACGATCAGGTTCGAGATGTTCTGCGGCCGCAGCAGGATGCCGTCGGTCAGGAAGCTGAACAGCACAACCACCACGATCAGTGCGACGAAGATGCCGTTCTTGCCGAGGTCGGCGATGACATGGCTGAACCAGGCCGCCGCTTTGGAGTTGCTGGGATTGACTTGTGCACCTTCGGGCGTGTTGCTCGCCGGCTTGGTTTCGAGATCACTCATTTTGACGTTTCTCCTATTCCGATAGCGCCGACGCTAACGGGCCTTTTCCATGGTCATGTGCTTGATGAGGGTCTCCGGGGTGGCCGCATCGATCGGGAATTCTCCCGTGATGCGCCCCTCGGAGAGGGTGTAGATGCGGTCGCAGATGCCGATCAGTTCCGGCAGCTCCGACGAGATCACGATCACGCCCTTGCCCTGTGCAGCGAGGGCGTTGATGATCGCGTAGATCTCGTACTTGGCGCCAACATCGATGCCGCGGGTGGGCTCATCCAGGATCAGCACGTCGGGATTCGAGTAGATCCACTTCGACAGCACGACCTTCTGCTGGTTGCCGCCGGAGAGTTTCCCGGTTTTGGCCAGCACCGTCGGTGCCTTGATGTTCATGCTCGTGCGGTACTCGTTGGCAACCTTGAATTCTTCGTTGTCATCGACCAGTCCGCCCTTGACGAGCTTGCCCAGCGAGGCCATCGAGATGTTGCGCTTGATGTCTTCGATGAGGTTGAGGCCGTAAGTCTTGCGGTCCTCGGTGGCGTAGGCGATGCCGTTGTCGATCGCCTCGGTGACCGTGCGAGTCTTGATCTCCTTGCCGGCCTTGAACACCTTGCCGGTGATGCGGCTGCCGTAGGTGCGGCCGAACAGGCTCATCGCGAACTCGGTGCGTCCGGCTCCCATGAGCCCGGCGATACCCACGATCTCGCCACGCCGCACGTTCAGGTTGACGTTGTCGACCATGACCCTGGTCGGGTCCTGGGGGTGGTGCGCGGTCCAGTCCTCGACCCGCAGGATTTCCTCGCCGATGTTCGGCGTGTGGTCCGGGTAACGGTGCTCGAGATCGCGGCCGACCATGTCCTTGATGATGCGGTCTTCGGTCACGTCGACCTTGTCAATCGTCTCGATGGCCTTGCCATCGCGGATGACCGTGACGGCGTCGGAGACCTTTTTGATCTCGTTGAGCTTGTGACTGATGATGATCGACGTGATGCCCTGACCCTTCAGGTGCAGCATCAAGTTGAGCAGGTGGTCGGAGTCCTCGTCGTTGAGGGCGGCCGTCGGCTCGTCCAGGATGAGCAGCTTCACCCGCTTGGAGAGCGCCTTGGCGATCTCCACGAGCTGCTGCTTGCCGACTCCGATGTCCATGATCTTGGTGGTGGGGTTCTCCCGCAGGCCCACGCGGGCGAGGAGCTTCACGGCCTCGGTGTTGGTCTTGTTCCAGTCGATCAGGCCCAAGGCGCCGCGTTGTTCGTTGTTGAGGAAGATGTTCTCCGCGATGGAGAGGTAGGGACTCAGTGCGAGTTCCTGGTGAATGATGACGATGCCCTTGGCTTCGCTGTCCCTGATGTCCTTGAATTCAACGACTTCGTCTTCGAAGACGATGTCGCCGGTGTAGGTGCCGTGCGGGTAAACGCCGCTGAGCACCTTCATCAGCGTGGACTTGCCCGCGCCGTTCTCACCGCAGATGGCGTGAACTTCGCCGCGAGCGACGTTGAGCGTCACGTCCTGCAGCGCCTTGACGCCGGGGAAGGTCTTGGTAATACCGCGCATCTCGAGGATGTTGGTGGTCACGTGCGTTCCTTTCTTAGGTCGATACCTTGTGCTGACCGGCCGGCGGGGCTGTGAGGCCCCGCCGGCCGGTCACTAACACGTGACTCTTAGCCGTCGATCTCGGCCTGGGTCCAGTAGCCGGTGTCAACCAGCTCTTCGGTGATGTTGTCCTTGATCACGATCGAGGAGTCGAGGAGGTAGGAATCCACAACCTTGACACCGTTGTTGTAATCTTCGGTGTTGTTGATCTCCGGCTCGTCACCGTTGAGCAGGGCGAGGGTCATCGAAACGGCGACCTCGGCCAGCTTGCGGGTGTCCTTGAAGATCGTGCCGTACTGCTCACCGGCGACGATGGCCTTGACCGAGTCGAGCTCAGCGTCCTGACCGGAGATCGCGGGCCATTCCGGGCCCACTGCGTAGCCGGAGCCCTCGAGGGCAGAAATGATGCCTCGCGAGATGCCGTCGTACGGGGAGAGCACGCCGTTGACGACGCTGCCGTCGGAGTACGTCGAAGTCAGGATGTTCTCCATGCGGCTCTGTGCTTCTTCACCGTCCCAACGCAGGGTTGCAACCTGCTCGATGTCGGTCTGGCCGCTCTTGACCACGATGGTCTTGGCGTCGATCAGCGGCTGGAGGACATCCATCGCGCCGTCGTAGAAGAAGAACGCGTTGTTGTCGTCCAGCGAACCGGCAAACAACTCGACGTTGAACGGGCCCGCCGGTGCACCCTCGATGGGCGTTCCGTCCAGCTCGACCAGGCCGAGGCCGTTCAGCAACGACCAGGCCTGCTGCTGGCCGACCTTGAAGTTGTCGAACGAGGCGTAGTAGTTGACGTTCTCGGTGTCGCGGATCAGGCGGTCGTAGGCGATGACGGGGATGTCGGCGTCTGCGGCGTCCTGGAGCACGCTGGTGAGGGTGGTGCCGTCGATCGAGGCGACGATCAGGGCCTTGGCGCCCTTGGTGATCATGTTCTCGATCTGCGAGACCTGCATGGGGATGTCGTCTTCTGCGTACTGCAGGTCGACGGTGAAGCCCTCGGCTTCGAGCTGCTCCTTGACGGCGTTACCGTCGTTGATCCAGCGCTCGGATGACTTGGTGGGCATTGCGACGCCGACGAGGCCGCCGTCGCCGCCGCCAGAGTCTCCGCCGCTGGAGCAGGCTGCCAGGGACATAACCATGGCTCCGGCTGCCAGTGTCGCGAGGAAAGCTTTCTTCTTCACTGTGGTTCCTTTCGTATTTTCAATCGACTTTGATGTCAAATGGGTGAAACAGAGTGGTGCGTGTGTGATTTACAGGCCTTGCGCCAGGCGGTAGTACGCCTGGTTCCATCGGACCTCGCGGGAGAAGTCCCGCAGGGTGGTGGTTTCATCGATCACGAGGAGCTCGGT
>NZ_SOFX01000008.1:0-98794 GCF_004402745.1 Cryobacterium sp. TMN-39-2 | reverse complement strand
GGCCGCGGCGCCGAGGGTGCCGGCGTCGCCGATCACCACGCCCACGATGAGCACGCCGAGCAGCACCGCCACGGTGGGAATGGCGGTGAGTCCCACCGAGCCGGCGCCGTAGGCGAGCAGCCAGCGGCGGGCGTTCGCCGGCCGTTCCGCGGGCCAGGCGCGGCGGGCCGAGCCGACCCGGGTGGCCGGTGAGCCGGCCCAGCGCTCGCCTCGTGGCACCCGGCCGGAGACGGCGGAGCCCGGTTCGATCTCGGCGCCGTCGCCGATCTTGGCGCCGCCGAGCAAGGTGCTGCGGGAGCCGATCACGGCCTCCGCGCCGATGCGCACCCGGCCGATCCGCAGGGTGTCGCCGTCGAGCCAGTAGCCGGCCAGGTCCACCTCGGGTTCGATCGCGGCGCGCTCGCCGATGCTGAGCAGCCCGGTGACCGGCGGCACCGAGTGCAGGTCGACGCCGGGGGCGATGGTGGCGCCGAGCAGCCGGGCGTAGTAGCTGATCCACGGCGCCCCGGCCAGGCTGGCCGCGTCGACGAAGGTGGCCACCTGTTCGGCCAGCCAGAGTCGCAGGTGCACCGAGCCGCCGCGCGGGTAGTTGCCCGGTTTCACGCCCTTGAGCAGCAGCCGGGCGGCGGCAACGGAGATGCCCATCTTGCCCAGTGGGGTGACCAGCAGCACAAATCCGGCCAGCACCGCCCACCATGACACCGTGGGGGCGAAGGATGCGCCGGCGGCGGCGAGCAGATTGTTGGCCGCGGCCAGGTACACCAGCCACTTGGCACCCACGAGCAGGTGCAACGGCACGCTGAGGAGGCCCTGCAGCAGCCCGGTGCGGGCCGGGGTGGGCAGCACCTGCCGCGTGGCGCGGGCCACCGTCGGAGTGCGACCGTCGAGTTCGTCGGCGAGGGAGCCGATCCGCGGGTGGTCGTAGATGTCGCTGATACGGGTGTTCGGGTGGCGCTCCCGAATCGCGGACACGAATTGGGCGGCCGAGAGGGAGCCGCCGCCGTAGGCGAAGAAGTCGCTGTCGGCGTCGGCGACGGGCACACCGAGGATCGCGGCCCAATGCCCGGCGAGCCAAGCGGCGGTCGGGCTGAGCGCATCCGCGCCGGCCGTCTCGGCGCCGGCCAGGCCGGGCAGCGGCCAGGGCAGTGCGGCACGGTCGACCTTGCCGGAGGTGCGGGTGGGGATGGACTCCACGACGGTGAGCAGCGGCACGAGGGCGGCGGGCAACGCCACCCGGAGGGCCGCGGTGGCCGCGGGCAAGTCGAAGGATCCGGCCGCCTCATCGGCGAGCGCGAGGTAACCCACCAGCACCTGGTTGCCGGCCGGGGTGGTCTGCACGACAGCGGCCGCGCCGGCCACGCCGGACAGCGCCTGCAGGGCGGCGTCGATCTCGCCGAGTTCGATGCGCCGGCCGCCGAGCTTGATCTGGTCGTCGGCCCGGCCCACGAACACCAGCCCGGCGGGGTCGAAGCGCACGAGGTCGCCGCTGCGGTACGCGCGCTCCCAGCCGAGCCCGGCGTGCGGGGCGTACTTCACCGCATCCTGGGTCGCGTCGAGGTACCGGGCCAGGCCGACGCCGCCGATGATCAGTTCGCCGGTCTCGCCGGCCCGCACCCGCTGGCCGGCCGGATCCACCACGGCCAGGCTCCAGCCGTCCAGCGGCAGGCCGATGCGCACGGGGTCGCTGCCGTCGAGCAGGGCGCCGCAGGCCACGACCGTCGCCTCGGTCGGGCCGTAGGTGTTCCACACCTCACGGCCGCGGGCGCTGATGCGGGCGGCCAGCTCGGGCGGGCATGCCTCGCCGCCGAAGATCACCAGGCGCACATTCTCCAGCGCCTCCTCGGGCCAGAGTGCGGCGAGGGTGGGCACCGTGGAGACAACGGTGATGCCGTGCGCGATGAGCCAGGGGCCGAGGTCCGCGCCGCTCCGCACGAGCGAGCGCGGGGCCGGCACCAGGCAGGCGCCGTTCCGCCAGGCCAGCCACATCTCCTCGCAGGAGGCGTCGAACGCCACCGACAGGCCGGCCAGCACCCGGTCGCCGGGGCCGATGGGTTCGCCGGCCAGGAACAGGCCGGCCTCGGCGTCGACGAACGCCGCCGCCGAGCGGTGCGTCACGGCGACACCCTTGGGCACCCCGGTGGAGCCGGAGGTGAAGATGATCCAGGCGTCGTCGTGCGGGCCGGGCATCGGCTCGCCCCAGTGCGCCAGCGACGGGTCCTCCTCGGCGGCCAGGGGCCGCTCGGTGAGCACCCCGGCGTCCAGGCCGTCGCGCACCGTGAACAGACCACCGTCGCCGATGACACCCACGACCCGGGCCTCGCCGAAGACCAGCCGGGCCCGTTCCTCAGGGTCGTCGGCGTCGACGGGCACGTAGGCGGCGCCGACGGTGAGGGTGGCGAGAATCGACAGGTAGAGGTCCCGGGTGCCGGACGGGATGCGGATGCCGACCGTGTCACCGCGGCGCACCCCGGCCCGGCTCAGCCGCACGGCCTGGTCGTTGACCAGCCGCACCAGCCGCCGGTAGCTCAGGGCCCCGGCGGCGTCCTCGAGGGCCAGGGCGGTGGGGTGTTCCTCCGCGGTGGCCAGCAGGATGTCGATCAGGGTGCGCTCGGGGTGCACCAGATGACCGGCATCCAGCACGCCCTGCTCGTGGCCGGGCGTCGGCGCGGCCGGCAGCGGACGCACGATTACCGGTGCGACGGTCGAGCCGGCGGACCGGGTGCTGGGATCGGGGTGGAACGAGGTCACGCATACTCCTGTCCGGGCTCGCGAGAATCCGCGATGGCGACAGCCTAGAACGACCGGGTGACCGGCGGGTGAACACGCGTCACATGAGTACATTCTTCGGGCGCGTTCCCGTCTCCGGCGGGTTTTTCTCCGCCGCCCCTGTTCCCCCGGCGGCCTTCCCGCGTAGCCTTTTGATACCGGATGCGCCTCACGTCTTCGACCGAAAGCCGACCGAATGGATACCTCACCTCTCGTCTGGACTCTGACTGTCCTCGGAATCGTCGGGCTCCTCGCCTTCGACTACGTCTTTCACGTGCGGAAGGCCCATGCCCCCACGCTGAAGGAAGCGGCAATCTGGTCGTCGATCTACGTCGGGATCGCCATACTGTTCGGCATTGGCGTCCTGATCATCGGCGGCAGCACCCCGGGTTCTGAGTACTTCGCGGGGTACATCACCGAAAAGGCGCTCTCGGTCGACAACCTGTTCGTCTTCCTCATCATCATGACAAGCTTCCGCGTGCCCCGGGAGGACCAGCAGAAGGTGCTTTTGTTCGGCATCACGTTCTCGCTCATCGCGCGCACCGGCTTCATCTTCCTCGGCGCCGCCCTGATCAACACCTTCGCCTGGGTGTTCTATTTCTTCGGCCTGATCCTGTTGATGACGGCGGGCAACATGCTCAAACCGGAGAGCTCGGAGTCCAAGTCCGCGGACAACTTCATCGTGCGGGTCGCGCGCAAGATCTTCCACACCAGCCCCGAGTACGACGGCGACAAACTCTTCACCATCCACGACGGCAGGCGCGCACTGACCCCGATGCTCCTGGTGATGGTCGCGATCGGCGGCACCGACCTCCTCTTCGCGCTCGATTCGATCCCCGCCATCTTCGGCCTCACCCAGGATGTCTACATCGTGTTCACGGCGACGGCGTTCTCGCTCCTCGGCCTGCGTCAGCTGTACTTCCTGCTCGACGGCCTGCTGGACCGGCTGATCTACCTCTCCTTCGGGCTGGCGGCGATCCTCGCCTTCATCGGCGTGAAGCTGATCCTGCACGCCCTGCACGAGAACAACCTTCCGTTCATCAACGGCGGCGAGCCGGTGCCGGTGTTCGAGATCAGCACGGGTGTCTCTCTGACGGTCATCATCGGTGTGCTCCTGGTCACCGTGCTGGCGTCGCTGTTCAGCCCGGCGGGCCGGGCACAAGCGGCCACCGCCAACGCCCGGCGGTACGCAACCGACTACCTGGACCTCGGCTACACCGAGGACCACACCGAACGCATCCGGGTGTACACGGCGCTGCGGGAAGAGGAAGAGTCCATCCATAAACTCGGCCCGAAGTACCGGCAGGCGGTCCAGGACGACGCGGAGCTCGCCGATCTGCTCCGCCGGGCTCACCTCGAACACGACGCCTCTGTGCGCCGGGCCGCCCGCGAGGGGTGACCCCACGCCGGCCCGACCGTGCCCCGCACGACGGCCGGTCAGCGGATGCGGGCACGCACGGCGCCGGCCGCGCAGAGGACGACCGCGAGCGCGCCGATCAGCACGAGAGGGTCCAGGTCTTCGCCGAGGAGCAGCGCCGCCCACGCGATGGTGAGCACCGGTTGCAGAAGCTGGATCTGGCTCACCCGGGCGATCGGCCCGATGGCCAGGCCCCGGTACCAGGCGAAGAAGCCCAGGAACATGCTCACCCCGGCAAGGTAGGCGAAGGCCAGCCAGGCCGACGCATCGGCCGCGGGCCGGCCGGAAGCGAGTCCGGCCAGCATCAGCGGCACCATCACCGGCAGCGCCACGATCAGCGCCCAGCAGATGGTCTGCCAGGAGCCCAGCTCGCGGGCCAGCAGCGCGCCCTCTCCGTAGCCGATCGCCGCGAGCACCACGGCCGCCACCAACAACAGGTCGGCCGGCTGCAGGCTGCTGAGCCCGCCCGCGGTGAGCGCCACGAATCCGACCACGGCCACCACGCCGAGTCCGCTGGCCAGCCAAAAGCGCGGAGTGGGCCGTTCCCTGGCCCGCACGACAGCGACCACCGCGGTGGCGGCGGGGAGCAGGCCGATCACAACGGCGCCGTGCGCGGCCGGCACGCTCTGCAGGGCGAAGGAGGTGAGAATGGGGAAGCCCGCGATGACGCCGGCCCCCACCACGGCCAGCCGCCCCCATTGGCTGCCCCTGGGAAGACGCTGCCGGAGCACGGCGAGCACAGCGATGGCGAGAATGCCGGCTCCGACGGCGCGGCCGGCACCGACGAACAGCGGGTCGAGCTGGGCCACGGCCACCCGGGTGAGCGGCAGGGTGAACGAGAAGGCCAGCACGCCCAGCAGCCCGAAGACCAGGCCGGCGGCGGGCGACGCTTCCGGTGGCGATAGCGCTGGCGGCGCCGCGTCGATAGCGCTATTCTGTATTTTCATGAAAGAGGATAGCACCCGAGCGGGTTCCGCGGACAACGAATCGGCGCACCTCGCCATCGAACGCCGTCTGCGTGCCCTGGTCGCCAGCCGGCCGGCCGGCGACCGGCTGCCCTCCACCCGCACCCTGGTGCTCGACCATGCCGCCAGCCCGCTCACTGTGCAGCGCGCGCTGCAGCGGCTGGTGCTCGAGGGCCTGGTGGAGACCCGACCGGGCGCGGGTAGCTTCGTGGCGCGGCCGCATGCCGTGCACCGGGCCGACTTCGGCTGGCAGACCACGGCGCTCGGCGCGGCCCGCACCGGTGCCGACGCGATCGGCACCGCCATGACGAGCGCCGGACCGGGCATGATCGCCCTGCACTCCGGGTACCCGGCCGAGGAGCTGCTGCCCACCCGGCTGGTGCGCACCGCCCTGGTCCGCGCGGCTCGTACCGGCACCGCCGTCGACCGGGCCCCGATTTCGGGGTTGCCGGAGCTCCGCGGCTGGTTTGCGGCGGAGCTGGCACCGGTCGGCGCCTCCGCCGCCGCCCCGCCGGCCGCCGACGACGTCGTCATCACCCCGGGCGGCCAGAGCGCGCTGTCGTCGATCTTCCGGGCGCTGGCCGTTCCGGGCGACGCGATCGTGATGGAGTCCCCTACCTACTGGGGCGCCATGGCCGCCGCCCGGCAGGCCGGGTTGCGCATCGTGCCCATCTCCCGCGGCGCCGGCGCCCCCGCGGCTGCCGACCTCGACGACGCCCTGGGCGCCAGCGGGGCCCGCCTGTTCTACGCGCAGCCGCACTTCGCCAATCCCACCGGGGCGTTGTGGAGCAGCGCCGATCGCAGTGCCATCACCGCGGTCCTCCGCGCCCGCGGGGCGTACCTGATCGAGGACGACTGGGCGCATGATTTCGGCATCGAAGCGGATGTGGCCACCCTCGCCGCCGACGACGCCGACGGCCACATCGTCTACGTGCGCTCGCTCACCAAGAGTCTCTCCCCCGCCATCCGGGTGGCGGCGGTCGTGGCCCGCGGCCCCGCCCTGGCCCGGATCCAGGTGGACCGCACCGTGGACGACCTGTACGTCAGCGGGATCCTGCAGGCGGCGGCGGTCGATGTGCTCACCGACCCGGGCTGGCGCAGCCACCTCACCCGGTTGCGTGGGTCGTTGCGCGGCCGCCGCGACGAGCTGGCCCGGCAGGTGCGCGCACAGTTGGGCGCTGACGCCCTTGAGCTGGTGCCCAGGGGCGGGCTGAACCTGTGGGTGCGCGCTGCCGACGGGGTGGACGTGGCCGACCTGGCCCGGCGCAGTCGCGCCGAGGGGGTGCTATTCTCCCCCGGCGGCGACTGGTTCCCGGCCGAACCGACCGGTTCCTTCTTCAGGCTGAACTACTCCCGCGCCCGCCCAGAGCTCTTCGAGGCCGCCGTGGCGACCATCGCCGGACTGCTGCCCTAGGCCAGCCGCTCGACGGCGGCGAGCCACTCGGCCCAGAACAGTTTCCACCGCTCGGCCTCGTCGAACGACGCCACCTTGTCGTGAGTCACGCCCAGCCGCAGCCGCCCGTCGGGCAGCAGGTCGGTGGAGAACAGGATCGACCCCAGCGGCTCGTCCGCACGCGCGAGGGTGAATCGCAGTGCCTTCGACGCCGGCTTCGAGCGCAGCACCAGGTCGAGACCGGGAAACAGATCGGCGCGGCCACCCTCGTCGAGCAGCAGTTCGCGCAGCACGTCGCGGTCCAGGGCCAGCACCCGCGTGCGGCTCACGCTGAAGCTGCCGTCGGGCATCTGGCCGGGCAGCCTCAGGCCGGTGATGCGTTCGTAACCCACGGTCACGCCCTGCGCCCACCAGCCGTCCACACCGTGCGCGGCGTGCACCCAGGCGGCGATGGCGGTGTGCCCGGCCTGGCGGCCGGGGCCGTCGTCGATGAGATCGACCCACTCCTCCCACGCATGCCCGGTGTTCTCGAGGATCGCGTCGTCGGTCTGCACGGGCTCGGCCGCCCAGACCCGGGTGCGTGTGAAGGTTTCGTGTTCGGTCATCGGGACTCCTGTGCTCGGCACGACAATACTGGGTGTCTTCTGCCAGGTCCGACGCCGGGCACCCCGGGCGATGTGATGGCCGCGCGGAGTCCCTAGACTGAGAGCGAAGGGGGCATTTTCGGATGAGCAAGAACAAGAGCGACGAACCGCGCGACGAGTTCGACCGTATCCAGATACCCGAGTTTCTGGCCCGGCCTTTCGAGCGCCTCGCCGGCGGACCGGGCGTCGGCACGCCCATCCGGCCCACCCCCAGAGACCGGTCGGACGGCAACACGACTGTTGACGGCGACTCGGATGCCGATCTCCCCGAGGACCTCGAGGGCACCGAGCCGGCACCGCGTCAGTGGTGGGCCGGCTACAAGGGCAAGCTGCTGCTCTACGGCGCGGGCACCCTCGTCATGGTCTTCCTACAGTCCCGCGGCTAACCAGCACGGTACGCCGACTACATCGCCGGTAGTACCCGGGTTCATCCGTCCAGGGGATGTCTGCGTACCCGTAATTCGCGACGATGGAGGTACCGATCCCGTTCACCCGATCGGCAGCCGCCCGTCGAGAGGAACCCCATGACCACGATCCTGCACACCCGTCCCGCCCACCGGTCCCTGCGCCCCATCGTCATGACGGCGACTCTGGTCATGGTGTCGGCCGGCACCCACGGTCCCGCCGACCTGCCCGCCGGCCCGCCCGTGGCCGTCGACCGGGTGCCTGCCCACTCTCTCGACCGGATTGCACTGTGGGCGGCCCAGCCGGCCGGGATCGACCGCGCGGCGTAGACCACCGCAGAAAGGACCGTCGGGCTCCCCGATCAGGGCCCGACCAGCAGAAGTAACACCTCATAGGTCAGATAGACCGGCCAGACGATTGCCTGGAGCAGGCCCAGGATGAAGCCCCAGAACGATCCGTCCGACGTGGAGACGAAGTAGATGGCCGCTCCGACGTAAGCCAGAAGGAAGAAGAACCCCCACCCCCCGTCTCCCACCGTCACGTTGCCACGACCGTCCGATGCCATCAGATCCTCCGCTCCCGTGAGAACTCCCTGACTACCCGATGGCACACAGGGTAACCGCGCTGACCGCGAAGCGATACCGCCGCACAGCGGCCGCCGGGTCCGATCCGATCGTCAGCGAACGGCATCGGCGAGCAGGGAGCCCGCACGACGACATCGGCGTTTACGCGATAGTGAGGGGATGCAGATCTACTCCGACTACGCCGCCCATCGCTCCCGTCAGGTCGCGGTCGACGTGATCGCCGTCGCCGCCATCGCCGCTTGGATCGGGCTCGGCGCTTTCGTCTACTCGCTGGTGATCGACCTCGCCCGGTTCGGCGAGCAGATGGAGTCCGCCGGCTCCGACTTCTCGACCACGATGACTGACATCGGCGACAGGTTCGGCGGTATGCCGCTCATCGGCGGCGGCATCCGGGCACCGTTCGAGGCCGCCAGCGGCGCGGGCCAGAGCCTGGAGGCGGCCGGCCGCAGCCAGCAGGAGGCCGTGCTGAATCTCGCCGTCGGCCTGGGGTGGGGAATCGCCGTCGTGCCTGTCGCGACGATCCTGCTGTTCTGGCTCGTACCCCGCCTGCGGTTCACGCGCCGGGCGGCCACGACACGGCGGCTGGTTCGGGCAGGCATCACCGTGGACCTGCTCGCGCTGCGGGCCCTGACGAATCAGAAGCTGTCGGTGTTTGCGGCGGTCGACGCCGACCCCGTGTCCGCGTGGCGTCGGGGCGACCCCGAGGTGATGCGCTCACTCGCCGCGCTGGAGCTCAAGGCCTCGGGGGTGCGCATCCGCTGAGGCACCATCCGTGCCCGGTACCGCGTGGTGCTGGCGGCTGCCGCCGGTGCGGGCGAGGATGGTCCCATGGTCGCAATTCTCACGGATGTCGCTCGGGAACTGTACGGCCTTCGGCCCCAGGACTTCACGGCCGCGCGCAATGCCAGGGCACAGGAGCTGAAATCATCGGATGCCGCTCTCGCCAAGCAGGTCGCGGTTATGAAGAAACCCTCTCCTGCGGCCTGGGTGGTCAACCTCCTCGCCCGGGAGAACGTCGACGAACTTACTGCGCTCCTCGACCTCGGCGAACAGATGCGCACAGCGCAGGAGCATCTCGAGCGTGACGCGCTCAGGCGGCTCGGCGGCGAGCGCCGAGTCGCCATCGCCGCCCTCGCCGCTGCGGGCGCCGACCTCGCCGCCGGCCTCGGTCACCGGCCTACTGCAAGCGTCGTCGGCGAGGTCGAGCAGACCCTGCAGGCCGCAACGTCCGATCCTTCGGCCGCCGCGGCGATCGCCAGCGGACTTCTGGTCAAGCCGTTGCGGGCGGTCGGTTATGAGCCCGTCGACCTGGACGGTGCCGTGGCCGTGTCTGATCCGGAGTCGTGGCCGGAGCCTCGGGGCCGCTCCCGCGGCGCGGCACTGCCGGATCCCGTTCAACTCGCCGACGTCCGCCGCCGGAAGGAGGCCAGGCGGGAAGCGGAACGTCTGGAGCGCGACGCGGACGTCGCCGAGGCGGAAGTCGACGCCCTGGACCGTCGCGCCCACCGGCTCACGCTTCGCCGGACCAGCCTCGAAGCGGAGATTGCGGAGCTTCGGGAACAGCTGGATACGGCCTCCGCGGCGCTCGCCTCCGTCGTCGCCGACGGGAGCGCCCTGGCCGACGCCCGCGCCGAGGCGCACACCGCTGGGGAGGACTCCAGAACCCGCGCCCGCGACGCACGCGAGGTCGCCGACTCCCTCGAGGAGGGCGACTGATCCGGCCGGCGGCACCCGGCGAACCCATCGGTGTCTTCGGCACTCGCCGCCGGCACGCCGACCCTCGCGGCACGCCGTCGTCCGGCCGTCCCGAACGCCACAGTCTGCTGGCAGCGAACGGCGCCCACAGTCCAATCCGACGGACGTACGCTCTGGTGCCATGAACGATATCCCGGCGATGGATGACGACGGGCTGCTCGACGCCTACTCGAGAACCGTCACGGCCGTGGCCACGCGGGTGCTGCCCAGCGTGGCCAGTGTCTCGGTGCGCAGTTCCCAGGGAGCGGGAGCGGGCAGCGCGAGTGTCATCACCGACGACGGATTCCTCCTCACCAGCGCCCATGTCGTCGCGGGCGCCGGCACCGCTGACGTCGGGTTCGCCGACGGCACCGGGAGCCGGGTCGACGTCGTCGGCCGCGACACCCTCTCCGATCTGGCCGTGCTGCACGCACGCGATGCCACCCCGCCGCCGGTGCGGTTCGGCGACGCCGCGCGGTTGCGCGTCGGCCAGGTGGTGGTGGCCCTGGGCAATCCGCTGGGTCTGGCCGGCAGCGTCACCGCCGGCATCGTCTCGGCGCTCGGCCGGTCGCTCCCCACCCGGTCCGGGCGGGTGATCGACGAGGTGATCCAGACCGACGCAGCCCTCAACCCGGGCAACAGCGGCGGGGTGCTGGCCGACAGCACCGGGCGCATGGTCGGGGTCAACACCGCGGTGGCGGGCATCGGCGTGGGGCTGGCGGTGCCGATCAATGTGAGCACCCGGGCGATCATCACGGCGCTGATGACCACCGGGCGGATGCGGCGGGCCTGGCTGGGCATCGCCGGCGCCCAGGTGCCGCTGCCACCGACCCTGGCGGCCCGGATCGGCTCGCCGACTGGCCTACGGGTGGCGGCAGTGTCCCCGGGCAGCCCGGCAGAGGAGGCCGGGTTGCACCGCGGCGACATCGTGGTCGAACTCGCCGGGCAGCCGGTGGTCACGGCCACGGCAGTGCAGCAGCTGATGGTCGAGGCCGCGATCGACACACCCATCGAGATCACGGTCTGGCGAAACGGCGCCCTGGTCGACGCGATCACCGTGCCGCGGGAACTCCCGGAGTCCTGACCCGGCCCAACACAGCCGGTCGATCAGGCCGCGGCGAACCGCTTCGCCGAGCGAGCCCTGGCCTTGTCCGCCTCCACCTCGCGGTTCTTGGGCGGAGCGGTCGTGACCAGGTCTTCGAGCAGATGCCGCGAGATGTGGGCGATTTCCGCGACCGCCCGGTTGAAGGCCTCCTCGTTGGCCTTCGACGGCTTGGTCGACCCGCTGATCTTGCGCACGAACTGCAGCGACGCCGCATACACCTCGTCGTCGGTGGCGGCAGGTTCAAAATTGTGAAGCTGATGAATGTTCCGACACATACTTCGAGGGTACCCAGCCGGGCCCGGCCACGGAAGTGCGAGAAAGTGTTGCGCGAAGAGCGGATTGCCCACTACGGTGATGCCTACGCCATACGACGAAAGGAGCCTCGCGTGATTACTCAGAAGATTGCATTCGCATTCCGTACCACCGCCGGCTTCGTCGGCGTCTTCACCGCCTGATCGGCCAGTAGGTAACCCACCGGTCCAGACGGTGGTGACGCTCTCGAAGCCCGACCAGGCAGCATCCGCACTCGGTGCATCCCGCACCCTCTGCATCCGTCTGCCCGGGTCACTCACCCCGTGAGCGGCGCGCACTTCGCGCGTCGCCCTCGTGCCGCCGTGCGCGGCCACCCTTCATTCGGCGACCCCGAACGCTCTTCCAGAGCGCCCGGATTCGCGAACCGTCCTCGTTAAGGAACGCATCATCATGAATACCCAACTGGCGCCCGATCCGGGCCGCCACGATCACCCACCCCAACCCGTTCGTTCGCCCGAGGCGCACCCGGTGCGCCGCGTAGGCCTGATCGATCGCGCTGCCATGCACCTCGGTGTCGCGCTGATCCGCTGGGGTCGCCGGCCCGTCAGGGCTCGTCGCCGGGAACGTCCCGCTCTCGCTCCCGAGTCGATCGCAGCCCGCCGGGAATTGGACCGGGTTCGAGACGAGCATCTGGTCCTGAAGCTGACCCAGTTCCGGTGACCGGTGCCCCCACGTCGCACCCCGACCGCGTTATGCGGGTGCCGCGCCGGTATGCGGGTGGCGCGCCACCCGCATACCGGCGCCTGACCCGCCTCACGCGTCGGTACCGGCTTCGGATGCGCTCAGCCGCGCGGTGCCGCGTCCAGTCCAGCCCGCCACTGCGCGAGCAGGCGCGCGACGCTGCGGCTGTGCGCCCACGGCACCTCGGGCGCCTCGGTCCGCCCGTCCAGCAGGGCCAGCGACACGGCATCGGCCTCTGTCGCGAACGGGTCCACCGTCGGCACCTCCACCAGTCGGTCACGGCCATCCGCCCGCACGAGGAACGACGCGGCCGAGTCGCTGCGGCTGCCGAACACATCGGCCAGCTCGATGACCCCGGCGCTCCCGCTGAGCCTCGCCGACCGCGGCAGCTCGGCGACGATGGAGCACTCCGCCTCCGCGGAGAATCCCGCCGCGGCAATGGTCGCGCTGGCGTGTTCGTCCACGCCGGTGTCGCCGACCTCGCCCGTGGCGACGGTGACCGTCAGGTCTGCCGGGTCAACGCCGGCAGCAGCGGCGAGTGCCACCGCGAGCGATACGGGGTAGCCGCCCACGTCGAGGATCGCCCCGCCGGCCAGCTCCGGATCGAACAGGCGTCCCGATCGCTGCCCCGCCGCGAAGCCGAACGAGGCGACCAGCTGCAACGAAGTGCCGACCTCCCGGTTGGCGACGGCGGCGTCCAGGGCCCGCGCGAACGGTCCGAACCGGTGCTTGTACGCCTCGACGAACGGCAGTCCGGAGGCCGCGGCCTGGTCCAGGACCCGTTCGACCTCCGCCACGGTCGGCGCCACCGGCTTCTCGCACAGCACAGCCTTGCCGGCCCGCAGCGCGGCCACGGCGAGGTCCGCGTGGGTCGTGTTCACCGTGGAGATGTACACGGCGTCGATGTCGTCCCGGGAGAGGAGTTCCTCGTAGGTTCCGGTGACGGGCGCCCCGTACGTCGCCGCGAACGCGGCCGCCCGCTCGGGGTTGGTGCTACCGACTGCGTGCAGAGTGCCGTGCGCCGAGCCGGGCAGAGCCCGGGCGAACCAGCCGCCGATATCGCCAGGTCCTAGGATTGCCCACCGCGTAGTCTTCATTCCTCGAAGGTACCAACCTTCGGCGACGAACTTTTCCCGGTGAGGGAGCTGAATCTGTTGCGTCGGTGCGGGGTGCCCCTGGAGGGACTCGAACCCCCAACCCTTTCCTTAGGACGGAACTGCTCTTCCATTGAGCTACAGAGGCTGACCGGGAAAGTTTAGCCGTTATCCGCGCCGGTTGAGCGCAGGTACGCCGGGCTGCCCTCGTTCGGAGGCGGGCACGCCGCGACAGGAACTAGGTCGGCGGGTAGAGGTAGACCGGGACCTCGCTGACCGGCACTGTACGCGTGTGATAAGCGTGCGAGCCGTTCCAGTTGTATTCCTCGAGCACAACGGTGCCGTCCCCCGGCACCGACTGCACATAGGCGACGTGGTTGTAGGTGAACCAGGCCACGGCACCCACGACGGGCGCCTTGCTGCTGGCCCAACCCTTGTTCGCCCAGGCATTGGCCCAGGCGGATGCGTTGCCGCCGCCGGGAGTCATCGTCGACCAGGTCCACTTGAACGGGCCGGTGGCGCCGGCGTCGCGGTTGAGCCGCCAGGCCACGAAGTCCACGCACTCGCGGTAGTAGTAGCCGAGCGGGGAGAACCCGCCGCCCTGGGATTCGGTGGCGGCGTCCCGCCAGGGGTAGTCGTCACCCTCGGCCCGGATGCCGACCACGGCGTATTCGGCCGCGGAGCTGCGGGTCTCTTCGGCAACCTGCTGCTGCTCGAGGTCCGCCGCGATGTTCGCCTCGATCTCGTCGAGTTCGGCCTGGCTCGTGGCGGTGAAGCTGTCGGCCGAAATAGTCACGGCGGCAGCGGCGGCGCCCACGGTGACGGCCTGGGTGTCCCCGGAGGCCTTGGCACTGAGAGCGGTCGAGCCGCCCTGCGGGGTGAACGCGTAAGCGGGCAGCGCGGCAGTGAGGAAAATGGCCGGGATCGCCAGCAGGGTAACCATCTTGGCGAACTGCTTGCGGCGCTTGACGGGCCGCCGGGCGGGACCGGTGCGGGCGCCGGCGGGTGCCGTGGACGGTGCGGAGAACGGCCGGAACCGGGCCGGGCGGACCGCACGCGGCGGAACGGTGTCGTCCTGCGCTGACGACTCGTCGGCCGAGGTGCTCGCGCTGCCGACGATGACAGCGAGGTCCGCTGACACCGACCGGATCGAAACCGGCGGTACGGGAACCGCGGTGACGGCGATCGTCTCGGCGGAAACGACAGCGGACTCGGCGGTGACGTCGACGGACTCAGCGGAAACCACAACCGACTCGGCGGAAACGATGACGGCCTCGGCGGGCACGACAACGGCCTCGGAAGAAACGACGATGGCTGAGGTGCCGGATGCCTCAGCGGCTGCGCGCTGGGCCCGGGCCTCGCGGCGCGTGGGTAACGCGCCGACGCCCTCAGGCGAGCCGGCGGGGCCGGAATGAGTCACAGATAATCCTCTAAACAGCCACTACCGGAAGGGGGACTTTTCAACTGTAGGCGATGCGTGGTCGGCTGTCACGTTGAGCGTTACGTTTTCGTGACAATTGCACTATAAAGGGGTGCACATCCACAAAGTCGAGCCGAGCGATGAGACTACGCGGCGGCCGGTGCGAGGAACTCGTCCCACTGCGGCAACGGTCGTTCCACGCCACTGACCACCCAGGTGGTGCCCTGCGGCATCCGGGGGTCGAAGCGCAGGTCCCAGCCCATTTCGGCGGGTGTGCGGTCGCTCTTGAGGTTGTTGCAGCGCAGGCAGCAGGCCACGAGGTTGTCCCAGGTGTCGCGACCGCCGCGTGACCGCGGCTGCACGTGGTCAATGGTGCTGGCGTTTTTGCCGCAGTAGCCGCAGCGGTGGTCGTCGCGCCGCAGCACTCCGCGCCTGCTGACCGGCACGGCCCGCGACCGCGGCAGGCGCACGTAACGGGTGAGCAGGATGACGCTGGGCCGCTCCCACGACTCCGTCGCCGCCCAGACCGGGTGTCCCTGGTCCGCCTGAATGATTGTTGCCTTCTGGTTCATGACGAGCACGAGTGCCCGCTTGAACGACACGACCGCGAGAGGTTCATATCCCGCGTTGAGGACCAGTGTGCGCATGCGCTCCCTTTCGAAAAAGGCTGGACGGCTTCCAGCCATTCGAACTGCTGTCTGGCGTCGACGGGGAGGAGATGCGGGCAAACAAAAGGGGCGTCGTCATCATGACAACGCCCCATGGGCTTCGGTGTGCTCGGGGCACACGACACCCAGACAGATTTGACTGCTGTGCCGCAGCGCGAAGTGTCCGCGCACATCCATGGTGTGGATCGTGCGTAGCTTGCGCATTGGCTCTCCCAAAATCCCGCAGAACATCAGGGCATCAGGTTAACCCACAAATGGTGCGCTACGAAAACGTGTCGCACCATTTGTGCTATGCGTAACCCAGTGTTTACCCGGGCGGTCTCAGGAGCGGCCAGATCAAACGGCTCAGATGCCCAATCGCACGATGTAATAGTCAGCGGTCCAGATCGGCTGCACCCGCACCGCCGCCCCTTCGTACGGCGCGTGCAGGATGTTGCCGTTGCCGGCGTAGAACCCGTCGTGGCCGTCCATGATCACCAGGTCGCCCGGCTGGGCATCCGCCAGGTCGATCCGGGTGCCGGCCGCGCCCTGTCCGGTGGAAGAGTGCGGCAGGGAGATGCCGAACTGCGCATATACGTACATCACGAAGCCGGAGCAGTCGAACCCGGCCGGGGTGGCACCCCCGTAAACGTAGGGAACGCCCTGATATTGCAACGCAACGCTGTAGACCGACGAGAGGCTGAAACTCGGGTAGGCCGAGCTGGCCAGGTAGTCGGCCGCCGACGGGCCGGTGAACGACTCCGCATAGGTGGTCATTGAGGTCGCCGCGGCCGCTCGCGCGGCCTCGGCGGCCTCGGCGGCTTCGGCGGCTTCGGCGGCGTCGATCTCAGCCTGCGGCGTGGCCGCGAAGGCGTCCTGGGCGACCGAGACCGAAGCGGCACCGTCATCGACGGCCACCCCCTGGGCGCCCGCCTGGGTCAGCTCGGTGGCATCCGTGGCCGCAAAGTTACCCGCGGGGTCCGCCGGGGCGAACGCGTAGGCCGGCAGCGCCATGGTGGCGACGAGGCCGGTTGCCAGGGTCATCATCACGACCGGACCCACTGTGCTGCGGAGTCTGGATCGCCTGACGGGCGCCCCCGGCCTCATGACGATGCGCGGCCCCACCTCGGATTGTGTCGCGCGCATCGGATCGGCGGGAGCGGGGCGGATGGCCACAGCAGTGGCACGTCGACCGCGGCTGGACAGTCTTCTTTTTAACAGAGTCAATTCGGACCTCCGGCGCCTCGACAACACTAGGAAGTTGCCCCGTCCAGGTGCGAGTGAACGCGTGAATTTCCGCAGCAAGCGACGGGAAGGGTAGAGACGTCTTGCGCGGGCCCGACGATCGGTCTCTGATCTGTGGGCAGGTCGAGGCTACGTGACCGAATCCGGTTTGTCACCCAAAATGGACGATTTCTAACGAATTGGTAACAGGACGGTGAATGTCGCCGGAAATCCGGTCCGGCTAGGAGCCCGTGACGGGGGTGGTCACGAAGATGTGACCGGCGACCTCGTTTGGTAGCTCCAGGCCAGCGCCGAAGCCCTCCACCTGCACCAGAACGTAGGAGCCCACGGCGGAGAACACACCGGTGTTGCCGGGCAGAACACCGGACTGCTTGAGCTGAGCGAGGAGAACCGGGTCGAACTGCACGGGCTCCCCCAGCCGACGGATGACGGCGGTCACGGGGGCCTCCGACGCCGCGACGACGTCGAGCAGGTTGGTGACGCCCGCCATGAACGCCACGGCCGGGGAGTCGCCCAGTTCGTCGAGGCCGGGAATCGGGTTTCCGTACGGGGATTCGGTGGGGTGACCGAGGATTTCGAGGATCTTGCGCTCGACCTGTTCGCTCATCACGTGCTCCCAGCGGCAGGCTTCGTCGTGGACGAACTCCCACTCGAGACCGATGACGTCGCTGAGCAGGCGTTCCGCGAGGCGGTGCTTGCGCATCACATGCACGGCCTTGGTACGGCCGGTGAGAGTGAGCTCGAGGTGCCGGTCGCCGGAGACGACGACGAGACCATCGCGCTCCATCCGGGCGACGGTCTGGGACACCGTCGGTCCGGAGTGACCCAACCGCTCGGAGATGCGGGCTCGGAGGGGAACGATGTTCTCCTCCTCGAGGTCGAGGATGGTGCGGAGATACATTTCGGTCGTGTCGATAAGGTCAGTCATCCGCAGCCTCCCGCTCGGCCATATGTGCAACGCCACAACACTACCCGTGCGAGGCGGGCAACTAGAATCCTGTTATGCCGGACCTACAGATCCCCACAGAATTGCTGCCCGCCGATGGACGTTTTGGCTGCGGCCCGTCCAAGATCCGTCAGGAGCAGCTGGACTACCTGTCCGGCGCCGGCGCGAGCATCCTGGGTACCTCCCACCGCCAGGCACCGGTGAAGAACCTGGTCGGGCGCGTCCGCACCGGCCTCACCGACCTGTTCCGCGCCCCGGAGGGCTACGAGCTCGTCATGGGCAACGGCGGCTCGACCGCGTTCTGGGACGCCGCCGCGTTCTCGCTCATCGAGACCCGCGCCCAGAACCTCGTTTTCGGTGAGTTCGGTGGCAAGTTCGCCGCCGCCGCCGCCGCGCCGTTCCTCACGGCTCCCGACGTCATCAAGGCCGCCCCCGGCTCGCGCGCCACCGCCGTACCCACCGAGGGCATCGACGTGTACGCCTGGCCGCAGAACGAAACGTCTACCGGCGTGATGGCCCCGGTCACCCGGGTGCACGGAGACGCTGGTGCCCTGACCGTCATCGACGCCACCAGCGCCGCCGCCGGCATCGACTTCGAAGCCGACCAGGCCGATGTCTACTACTTCGCTCCGCAGAAGAACCTCGCCTCTGACGGCGGCATCTGGCTGGCGCTGTTTTCCCCCGCGGCCATTGAGCGCGTCGAACGCATCGCCGCCAGCGGGCGGTACATCCCCGAATTCCTCAGCCTCAAGAACGCCATCGACAACTCCCGTCTCAAGCAGACGCTCAACACGCCCGCCGTGTCGACGCTGCTGCTGATGGAGAACCAGCTCGACTGGATCAACGGCAACGGCGGCTTGGCCTGGGCGTCGGCGCGCACCGCGGAGTCCTCCTCGGTGCTCTACGACTGGGCCGCGACCGTGGACTACGCGACGCCGTTCGTGACCGACCCGAGCCACCGCTCACAGGTCGTCGCCACGATCGACTTCGACGACGCGATCGATGCCGCGGCCATTGCCAAAATCCTGCGTGCCAACGGCATCGTCGACACCGAGCCGTACCGCAAGCTCGGTCGCAACCAGTTGCGTGTCGCCACCTTCACGGCCATCGACCCGGCGGACGTGCGCAAGCTCGTCTCGTCGATCGAATACGTAGTGGCCAACCTGGGTTAGTCGCCCATGCGTTTCTGGCTCAGAGACAGCGAACGGCGGCCCGACCCGCTGCCCGCCCGCGCGAATGCGCGGAAAGCGGTGGCAGCGGGTTCGGTCGGCTGGCTAGTGCTGCTGGTGCTGGCCGTCGTCTTCCGAGCTGAACTGAACGACGCCGGCCTGGGCTGGTGGCTGTGGTGCGCCGTCATCGGTCTGGGCCTCGGCCTCTGCGGACTCGGCTTCGTGCTGTTCAGACGCCGCTAGCGCCTCGTCCACGTCGATCCCGTCGAGAACGTCGACGCCGTTGTCGACGGCGTCGTCGGACTCTGCGCTCTCGTCGTCGTCGTCACTGTCGTCGTCGTCGTCGTCGTCACTGTCGTCGTCATCATCATCATGATCGTCGTCGTCGTCGCTGTCGTCGTCGTCCTCGGACTCGGCGAGCCCGGCGGCAGCCAGCTCCTCGGCGACCTTGGAGTCAGCGAGCCGGTCGCTCCACGGCACCCATTCCGGAGCGAGCAGGGCATCGTCGCCGGGCATGAGTTCGGTTTCCAGCACCTGCGGCTCGGAGTCGCCGTCGACGCGGGACAGGCTGACCGTCCAGCGCCAGCCCGGGTAACCGGTCATCAGGCAGTCGAAGAGCAGCGACAGCACGTGCTCACCCTCGACGATGTAACCGAGCGGTTCACCGATCGTGTCGGCCGGGGTGATCAGTTCGAGAGCAGACCTGGCCTGGTCGACGGCGGCCACGAGCACCTCATCGGCCTCGAAGACCTCGTCGTCGGCAACCTCGTCGGCGTCCTCGGCGGGACCGTCCCCTGTCGCACCCGCCCGGCCGTCGTCGACGACAGTGGTCTCGTCGGCCGTGGGTTCGTTGACGGGAGCCTCAGCCGCCGGGGTGTCGGTCGGAACGACCGGCGGGGCCTGGGGCGGGGTGGGGTCGAAAGGATTAAGCATCCAGTTCCTCGGCGACCTTGCGCAGCACGGCCGCGATCTTCTTGCTGTGCGCGGAGTCGGGGTACCGACCGCGGCGGAGGCTCGAGCCGATACCGTCGAGCAACTTCACCAGGTCCTCGACGATGATGGCCATGTCGTCAGCCGGCTTGCGGCTGAGCTTGGCCAGGCTCGGCGGAGCCTCGATCACGCGCACGGACAGCGCCTGAGCGCCGCGCTTGCCGTCGGCGATGCCGAACTCGAGCTTCATCCCGGCCTTCACCGTCACTCCGGCGGGCACTGCGGAAGCGTGCAGGAAGACCTCGTGGCCTTCATCGGACGTGATGAAGCCAAAGCCCTTCTCCTCGTCGTAGAACTTGACTTTGCCGGTGGGCATCTGAACCTCGCTGTGATTTTGAGGCGCGCAGAATACGCGCCGCTTCACTCAGCATATTCCGTTGTAGCTGACTATGCCCCGTATCCTTAGGTCTGTGACCACTCAAACTCCCCACGACCCCGGCCGGCTCGAGAAGATCCTGGCCTACATGGTTGCGGGTGTGGTCGGGCTGTCCATCCTGGCCTTCCTCGCCGTGATTCTCGGCACCGCGGCCGGGGCCGGCGACAACGACGGATTCAGCAAGGGCGTCTGGCCCGCCGTGCTCACTCTGCCCCTCTTCGGTCTTCCCCTCGGCTTCCTGTTGATCATCGCCCTGATGGTCGTCAGCGGAGTCCGCCGTGCTCGCGAGGCTCGACAGAAACTGGAGTAACCGACATGCTGACGCTCGCCTCACGCCTCCGCGCACTGAACGACGCAGCACTGCGCCGCACTATCGTGCTCCGATCGATTCCCCCGCACGGCATCCACGACTTCTTCGACCTCGCCGAAGCGATCCTCGAGCCCGCAGCGATCCAGTCGACGCTCGCGCACCTGGACCGCAGCACCCTCGCCGTTCTGGCCGTGGCCGGCGAACTGGGCGCCGCCCCGATGGGCGAACTTGTCGAACGACTGGCCGACCTCGGGCACGACACCCTGAACGCCGACGACATCTCCGCTCGCGTCGACCGCCTCGACGAGCTGATGCTCCTGGTGCGCACCGACGACACCGTGCGGCCGTATGCAGCCGTCGCCGAACGGCTTCGGTCCTGGCCGGAGGAGGGTCTGCCCAGCGCCGCCGAGCTGGCCGGGGTGCCCGCCCCCACCCCACTGGCCCCGCTCTCGGCCACCGACAGCCGTTTCACCGAGCGACTGGCCGCCGAGCGTGCCTTCACCGCCGTCTCCTCGATCGCCGAACTCCTCACCGAACTCAGCCAGGAGCCGGCCCGCGAACTCAGTCGGGGCGGCCTCGGCCTGCCTGACACCAAACGTCTTTCCGTCGCCATGCGGGTCGACCTGGACGCCGTTGCCCCGCTTGTGGGCATCGCCGCCCGCGCCGAACTGGTCACCCTGGGCTCCGGTTACTGGTCGGAGTCCGCCGAGGGAGTGGCCTGGCTGCTCGAGAACGCACCGGCCCGCTGGGGCGTGCTGGCCGCATCCTGGCTGGCTGCCCTGCCCGCCGACGTCCGCCAGATCGTCGCCGAGCGGCCCGGCGTGGCCTGGGGCGATGCCCTGCACCGTTTTGTGGCCTGGCTGTACCCGGCCGGCGGCACCTGGATGGATGACCGCATCGCCGACTTCGCCCACGAGGGCGAGCTGATCGGCATCACCGCTCGCCAGTCCACCAGCCCGGCCGGCGCCTCAGTGCTCCGCGGCGACATCGACGCCGCCATCGCCACCATCGCCGCGTCGCTGCCCGCCGAGGTGGGTACCGTCTACCTTCAGCACGATCTCTCGATCGTGGCGCCCGGCCCGTTGTCAGCCTCGATCGACACCCGGTTGCGCACCTTCGCGGATGTCGAGAGCCGCGAGCTGGCGTCCAGCTACCGGTTGAGCGGTGCGTCGGTCAACCGCGCCCTCGCGACCGGCGACGACGCAGACTCCATCCTGCACTTCCTGGCCACGATCTCGCTCACCGGTGTCCCGCAGCCGGTGGACTACCTCATCCGTGACGCCGCCAGCCGGTATGGGACGGTGCGGGTGGGCCGCATCGACCCGGAGGACCCGGCCGGGCCCAGCTACATCGCGTCCGAGGACACCGCGGTGCTCGGCGCCATCGCCGTCGACCAGACGTTCACGGCGCTCGCGCTGACAACGGTCTCCCCCAGCCGCCTCACCAGCCCCCATCCCGCCGACACCGTGTTCTGGGCGCTCACCGATGCCCGCTACCCCGTCGCCGCCGAGAACGCGGCAGGTGAGGTGGTGCATCCGCGCCGGCACCCCGTCCTCCGTTCGAGCCGGGTGGAGATACCGGACCCCACGGTCGCGCTCGTCGAGGAGTTGCGCGCCACCGACGGCGGCGAGGCGAAGGCCGCGCACGCCTGGCTGGCCCGGCAATTGGATTCCGCCATCAAGCACCGGCAGACGGTGCTGGTGAGCGTGCAGATGCCCGGCGGCGACGTGGTGGACTACCTCCTCGAACCGGCCAGCGTCGGCGGCGGCCGGTTCCGCGCCCGGGACCGTCGGGCCGATATCGAGCGCACACTGCCACTCTCCAGCGTCGTCAGCATCGTCCCCGCTCCCTGACCCGGCGGGGCCGGTCGGGCGCACCCCCGTACGCGGGTAGGCACGGTCACAGCCCACGGGCGTAGCATTGTTGCTTATGTCCGATGGCCCGCTGATCGTCCAAAGTGACCGCACGGTTCTGCTCGAAGTCGCGCACCCTCTGGCCGAGGATGCCCGGCACGACCTGGCCGTGTTCGCCGAACTGGAACGCGCGCCGGAACACATCCACACCTACCGCATCACCCGGCTCGGCCTCTGGAACGCCCGCGCCGCCGGGCATGACGCGGCCAACATGCTGGCCACGCTCGAGAAATACTCCAAGTTCGCGATTCCGCAGACCGTCACGGTCGACCTTGAAGAGACCGTGGGCCGCTACGGCCGCCTGGTCATCGACCGGGACCGCGAGGGCCAGCTGGTGCTGCGCAGTCTTGACGCGCCGGTGCTCACCGAGGTGGCCGGTGCGCGGCGCATCGCCCCGCTGCTGATCGGCCAGCCCACCCCGGACTCGTTCCTGGTGGCGCCGTGGGCGCGCGGGCAGCTCAAGCAGGAGCTGGTGAAGCTCGGCTGGCCCGCCGAGGACCTCGCCGGCTATACCCCGGGCACCCCGCACGACATCGCGCTGCTGGAAGACGGTTGGGCGCTGCGTGACTACCAGCACAAGGCCGTGGCGAACTTCTTCGAGGCCGGCTCCGGCGTCGTGGTGCTGCCCTGCGGCGCGGGCAAGACCCTCGTGGGCGCCGGCGCGATGGCCACCGCCAAGACCAACACCCTGATCCTGGTCACCAACACGGTCTCTGCCCGGCAGTGGCGCGACGAGTTGCAGAAGCGCACCACCCTCACGGCGGAGGAGATCGGCGAGTACTCCGGCCAGGTCAAGGAGGTCAAGCCCGTCACCATCGCGACCTACCAAATCCTCACCGCCAAGCGGAAGGGCGAGTACGCGCACCTCGAGCTGCTCGACGCCATGGACTGGGGCCTGGTGATCTACGACGAGGTACACCTGCTGCCCGCCCCGGTGTTCAAGCTCACCGCCGAGTTGCAGGCCCGGCGCCGGCTCGGCCTGACCGCCACCCTGGTACGCGAGGACGGCCGCGAGGGCGACGTCTTCAGCCTGATCGGGCCCAAGCGGTTCGACGCCCCGTGGAAGGAGATCGAGGCCCAGGGCTTCATCTCCCCCGCCGCCTGCTTCGAGGTACGTATCGACCTGCCCCACAGCGAGCGGCTCCGTTACGCCGCTGCGCCCGACGACGAGCGCTACCGGATGGCCGCCACCGCGCCGGCGAAGCTGGACATCGTCAAGGAGCTGGTGGCAATGCACCCCGGCGAACGCATCCTTGTGATCGGCCAGTACCTCGACCAGATCGACGAGCTCGCCGAGGCCCTGCAGGCGCCCAAGCTCACCGGGGCCACGCCGGTGGATGAACGCGAACGGCTGTACCAGGCGTTCAGGGTGGGAGAGGAGAACCTGCTCGTGGTGTCGAAGGTGGCCAACTTCTCGATCGACCTGCCCGAGGCCTCCGTCGCCATCCAGGTATCCGGATCCTACGGGTCCCGGCAGGAGGAGGCCCAACGCCTCGGCCGGCTGCTGCGCCCGAAGGAGTCCGGCCTCACCGCCAGCTTCTACACTCTCGTCGCCCGCGACACCGTCGATCAGGACTTCGCCCAGAACCGCCAACGCTTCCTGGCCGAGCAGGGCTACTCGTACACGATCCTCGACGCGCACTCCCTCACCCGTCCCACCGTGGCCGCGAACTGAGAGAAAAGCCCCAGAACGCGCGAGTTTTAGGGGCTCAGCTCACAGTTCGCGGGCGCGAAGGTAGCGCAGCAGCAGGGTGTCGCCGGCCGGGAGGGCGTGGGCCAGGCGCATCCGGCGCGGCGATGCGTCCGGCGCGCCGGCGATGCGCGCTGCCCGGCCGGACTCCAGCAGCGGGGCCAGGGTGAGGCAGAGCTCGTCCACGGCATCCGCGGCCAGGAGTGAGCCGAACAGGCTCGGGCCGCCCTCGCAGAGCACCTGCGGGTAGCCCCGCGCGGTGAGGGTGCGCACCATCAACGCATGGTCGACGGATGCCTCCCCGCAGACCCACACGTCGGCCACCGCGGCGAGCGCCGCCCGGCGTTGGGCGGGGGCCTGGGCGTGGGTGATCACGATCGGCCGGGTGGCGGCGGCGGTGAACACCGGGTGCGCCGGGTCCAGGTCGAGACGGCCGGACACCAACGCCACCGGCGGGTGCTCCGGCAGCGCGTGGGCAACTCGCCAGGCCACCGCCTCGTCGGTGAACCGGATGCCGCCGTAGCCCTCGGCGCGCACGGTGCCCGCACCGACGAGGATCACGTCGGAGAGCATCCGCACGGTGTCGAAAACCAACTTGTCGGCGTCGTCGCCGAGCCCGCCGCTCAGGCCGTCGTGGGTGGCGGCGCCGTCCAGGCTGCTGATGAAGTTCACCCGCAGGTGCGGGGCGGACCTGTCGTGCACCGTGTAACGGGCCAGCACGTCGCCGGGATCGATGGCGCTCATCAGGTGAGGTTGTGGCGCAGGTACGCCGGTTCGCGCCAGCCGAGAATAGCTTCGGTCATCCGCACGGCGTCCACCGCGGCCGACACGTTGTGCACCCGCACGATGCGGGCGCCCTGCATGATGCAGTAGACGACGGCGGCGAGGGTGCCCTCCACCCGCTGGTCGCGGCCCCGGTTGAGGGTCTCTCCGATGAAGTCCTTGTTCGAGACCGCCACCAGCGTGGGCAGGCCGAGCGTGGTGATCTCCGCCAACCGGCGGGTCAGCTCGAGGGAGTGCCGGGTGTTCTTGTTCAGGTCGTGCCCGGGATCGATCACCAGCCGGTCGGCCGGCATCCCGTGGTCGAGGGCGCGCTGCACCCTGGCCTGCAGGAAGCCGGACACCTCGGCGGCGACGTCGGTGTACTGCGGCGCCGGGTACGGCGTGCGGGGCCGGGCCAGGCTGTGCGTGATCACCAGAGTGGCGTCGCTGTCCGCGACGACCTCGGCCATCCGCGGGTCGTGCACACCGGTGGTGTCGTTGATCACGTGCGCGCCGGCGTTGATGCTGGCCCTGGCCACGTCGGGGTCGAAGGTGTCGACGGAGATCACGACGCCGGTGCCCCGCAGGGCGGCGACGACGGGTACCACCCGGTCGATCTCCTCCGCGACCGGAACGGCCGGACCCGGGGCGAACTTGGCCCCGCCGATGTCGACCCAGTCGGCGCCGTCGTCGATGGCCCGATGTGCCGCCGCCACGGCCTGATCGAGCGCGAAGGTGGCGCCCTGATCATAGAAGGAGTCCGGCGTGCGGTTGATCACCGCCATTACCGCCACCTCACGCGCGAAGTCGAAGTCACGCCCGTTGATGCGGCGCCGGGGCACGTCCAGCCGGGGCCGGATGACCCCGGTCGGGTCGGTCGAGCTGACCATCTGACTCCTTGTGGTGCTGGGCCGCGGTGCGACGGCGACGGGTGTGCGTTCAGGCGGCGCCCGGTGACGGATCGAGCAGGTCTTCCCAGGCTATGCTCTCATCCGCCAGTCGGCGCTGGTCCACCCTGACGCGCCGCGGAAGACAACCTCGACATGCCGAAAGCGTTGTCACCGGATCATCCGCGCACATACCGCCCACTCACAGGAAAGCGCCAGCTAACGCGCAGATACTAGGGGCATGACTGACGGCCCCCGCATCCTTATCGTTGACGACGAACCCAATATCCGGGATCTCCTCACCACCAGCCTCCGCTTCGCCGGGTTCGCCGTGCGCGCCGTGGGAAACGGTGCCCAGGCGATTTCCGCCGTGCTTGAGGAAGAGCCCGATCTGATCATCCTCGACGTGATGCTGCCCGACATGAACGGCTTCGGCGTCACCAAACGCCTCCGTTCGGCCGGTTACACCGCGCCGATCCTCTTCCTCACGGCCAAGGACGACACCGAAGACAAGATCACCGGCCTCACCGTCGGCGGCGACGACTACGTCACCAAGCCGTTCAGCCTCGACGAGATCGTGGCACGGATCAAGGCCATCCTGCGCCGCACCATGCACGCCGACGAAGACGCGGTCATCCGTGCCGGCGAGCTCACCATGGACCAGGACACCCACGAAGTCCTCGTCGGCGACCAGCCCATCGAGCTCAGCCCCACCGAGTTCAAGCTGCTGCGCTACCTGATGCTCAACCCGAACCGGGTGCTCTCCAAGGCGCAGATCCTCGACCACGTCTGGGAATACGACTTCAACGGCGATGCGGGCATCGTGGAGTCCTACATCTCCTACCTGCGCCGCAAGGTGGACATGCACTCCAGCGAGCCGCTGATCCAGACCAAGCGCGGCTTCGGCTACATGCTCAAGGCCGCCAAGGCATAGACCCAGTTTCCCCTCCTTAGACTGGAACCATGCATGTGGCCCTGATGGACCGTTGGAGCCGGATTTCGCTCCGCTCCAAGATCACCGGTGTGACCGTACTGATGCTGACCCTTGGCCTGCTCGTCTCCGGGGTGGGCACCATGGTCATCCTGCGCAACTACGTCGTGCAGCAGGTGGATGCCAGCCTGCAGACCGAGGCGCAGACCACCCTGATGGACTATCGCAACTCGATGGCCAACGGCAGCGCCGCCGGGGTGGATTCCGACTACTTTGTCGCGATCTATGACCAGAACGGTGTTCTGAAGGACCGCACCTGGCGGGACCGCCCGCGCTCCAGCCTGCCCGCGGTGACCATGGCGTTGGACCTGCCCAGCGTGATCGCCATGAACGGCGCCGTGCAGAAGCTGTCCGACGCGGAAGGCTCCACCGAGTTCCACGCGGTGGCGGTGCCGTTCGTGATCAACTCCACCGGCACCTACGGCACCCTGCTGATGGCCGTGTCCCTGCAATCAGCGCAGAACACCGTCAACACGTACCTCAGCATCTTCCTCGGCTTCGGGGTGGGGGTGGTGCTGGTGGGCGCCATGCTCACCCGGCTGCTCGTCACCACGACCTTCGCGCCGCTGCGCGAGGCCGAGCGTACGGCAGCGGCCATCGCCGACGGCGACTTCAGCCAACGGCTGGGCGGGGCCACCCCCAATACCGAGGTCGGCCGGCTCAACCGGTCCCTCAACACCATGCTCAGCCGTATCGACCGGGCCTTCAAGGACCGGGCCCGCACGATCGACCAGATGCGCCGCTTCGTCGGCGACGCGAGCCACGAGCTGCGCACACCACTGGTCTCGGTACGCGGCTACGCCGAGCTCTACCGGATGGGCGCACTGCAGACCCCCGAAGACGTGGCCCAGGCCATGGAGCGCATCGAGAAGGAGGCGATCCGCATGGGCGGTCTCGTCGAGGACCTGCTCGAGCTCGCCAGGCTGGATGAGACCAAACCCCTCGTCCTCACCCGAGTGGACCTGCTGCCCCTCGCCCACGACGCCGCGCTGGACGCGATGGCCTCCTCCCCCGGCCGTCAGGTCACGGTACTGACCAGCCATCCCACCGAGTTCGACGCGGAAGCCCCGGCGTCGTCCATCGATTTGGCGCACTCCACCGGCGAGGTCGCACCAGCCCCGCTGACGCCTTCGCCGACCCCTGCCGCCGAGGGGACACCGGCCAAGCCCGCGGCAGTCAAAGCCGCCGCGACCAAGGGTGCGGCCGCCAAGGGCGAAACGTCAGGCACCGGCACCATCTCGTTCGCCGGCGCCACCCTCGCCCGCCTCCGCACGCGCAGGCCCAGGCGCACGGATGCGGCTACACCCGCCGCCGAGACCCCCGAGGTCGTGGAGGCCCCACCTGAGCTGGACGCGGTGATCATGGCCGAAGAGAACAAGGTGCGCCAGGTCATCACCAACCTGATGGGCAACGCCCTCCGGTTCAGCCCGGCCGACAGCCCGGTGGAACTCGAGGTCTCCGTCGACCGCCGCAACCAGCGGGCCTCTATCTCGATCATCGACCACGGCGAGGGCATCCCGCCACAGATCCGCGACAAGATCTTCCAGCGCTTCTGGCGGGCCGACACCTCCCGCGCCAGGGAAACCGGCGGCAGCGGACTCGGCCTGGCGATCGTGGCGTCCATCGTGGCCAGCCACAACGGCTCGATCGAGGTCGTCGAGACCCCGGGCGGCGGAGCCACCTTCAGGGTCTGGTTCCCGCTGGCCGAGTCGCCCGCCGCCCCGCAGGCGCTCACGTCGCCGACCCTGGACTGACCGGCGCCGGCGGCCGGGCCCGCTCCTCCCCAGCCCGGTGGGGCGGCGGGTTGTCCTCAGGGCCGCCTCGGGCCCTGCGGCGGCTTCCCGCACGCCGTAGCGTCGCCCGCGGGCGTCACCCCGACGCCCACACGAGCGGACGGAGCCTCTTGATGACCCAGTTCCAGGTCGACAGCGATGCATTGATCACCACCACCGGCGCGGCACGCGCCACCATAGCCCGCATCCAGGCCGAGGTGGCGGCGCTACTCGGTCAACTCACCGGGCTGGAGGGTTCCTGGACCGGGCAGGCGTCGGCCCAGTTCCAGGGGGCCGTCGCGGCGTGGCGCACCACGCAGCTGCACGTCGAGCAGAGCGCGGATGCGCTCAATCAGGCGCTCGGGCAGGCCGGCCAGCAGTACGCCGAGGTGGAGCAGGCCAACGCCCGGCTGTTCGCCCGGTAGCCCGACACCGGATACGACAAAGGCTGGGCGCCTCCCGAAGGAGACGCCCAGCCTGAGGTGGTGCGTTTGTGCAGGGGCTGCGGGACTTAGAAGTCCATGCCACCAGAGGGGTCGCCGGCCGGAGCCGAGTTCTTCTCGGGCTTGTCGGCGACAACGGCCTCGGTGGTGAGGAACAGTCCGGCGATCGACGATGCGTTCAGCAGCGCGGAGCGGGTGACCTTCACCGGGTCATTGATGCCGGCAGCGATCATGTCGACGTACTCACCGGTCGCGGCGTTGAGGCCGAATCCGACGGGCAGGTTGCGCACCTTGTCGGCGACAACGCCCGGCTCCATGCCGGCGTTGAGCGCGATCTGCTTGAGCGGAGCGTCGATGGCAACGCGCACGATGTTCGCGCCGGTTGCCTCGTCGCCGACGAGGTCAAGAATTGCCTTGCCCTCGAATGCGGTCTTGCCGGCCTGGATCAGCGCAACGCCACCACCGGCGACGATGCCCTCTTCGACGGCTGCCTTCGCGTTACGAACGGCGTCCTCGATGCGGTGCTTGCGCTCCTTGAGCTCAACCTCCGTCGCGGCGCCGGCCTTGATGACGGCAACGCCACCGGCGAGCTTGGCCAGGCGCTCCTGCAGCTTCTCACGGTCGTAGTCCGAGTCGGTGTTCTCGATCTCGTTGCGGATCTGCTGAACACGACCGGCGATGGCCTCGGCGTCGCCGGCACCCTCGACGATGGTGGTCTCGTCCTTGGTGATGACGACCTTGCGGGCGTTACCGAGCAGGTCGAGGGTGACGTTCTCGAGCTTGAGGCCGACCTCCTCGGAGATGACCTGGCCACCGGTGAGGATGGCGATGTCCTGCAGCTGCGCCTTGCGGCGGTCGCCGAATCCGGGGGCCTTGACGGCAACCGACTTGAAGATGCCACGGATCTTGTTCACGACGAGCGTGGCCAGGGCCTCGCCGTCAACGTCCTCGGCAATGATGAGCAGCTGCTTGCCGCTCTGGATGACCTTGTCGACGATCGGCAGCAGGTCCTTGATGTTGGAGACCTTGGAGTTGACGATCAGGATGTACGGGTCTTCGAAGACCGCTTCCTGACGGTCGGGGTCGGTGACGAAGTACGCCGACAGGAAGCCCTTGTCGAAGCGCATGCCCTCGGTGAGCTCCAGCTCGGTGCCGAAGGTGTTCGACTCCTCAACGGTGACAACACCTTCCTTGCCGACCTTGTCGATGGCCTCGGCGATGATCGCGCCGATTTCGGCGTCACCGGCAGAGATGGAGGCCGTGGCCGCGATCTCTTCCTTGGTCTCGATCTCCTTGGCGCTGGCGATGAGCTCGGCGATGACCGCAGCGGTCGCCTTCTCGATGCCACGCTTGAGGCTGATCGGGTCGGCGCCGGCCGCGACGTTGCGCAGGCCTTCGCGAACCAGGGCCTGAGCGAGGACGGTGGCGGTGGTGGTACCGTCGCCGGCGACGTCGTCGGTCTTCTTGGCGACCTCCTTGACGAGCTCCGCACCGATCTTCTCGTACGGGTCGTCGAGCTCGATCTCCTTGGCGATGGACACGCCGTCGTTGGTGATCGTGGGGGCGCCCCACTTCTTCTCCAGCACGACGTTGCGTCCGCGCGGGCCGAGGGTCACCTTGACCGTGTCAGCGAGGATGTTGAGGCCGCGCTCAAGGCCGCGACGGGCCTCTTCATTGAAAGCAATGATCTTTGCCATATGTGTTTCTCGTCCCTCCCGGACGTTACCAAAACGATGATGGGTTAGCACTCCGAACAGCAGAGTGCTAAACCGATTCTGGCACTCTGGGGTCGAGAGTGCAAGTGAACGGCGGGGGCCGGTGCCGGGTTCCGGCCCACCTACGGCACCAGTTCCACGCTGCCGTCGTCGGCGGGTACCAGTTCGATCCAGGTGTTGCCCGGAGCGAGCTCGATCGTGGCCCCGACAGCGTCGGCCAGCCGGATCGGCGCGGCCGCGGCATCCTTGAACCAGGTGGCGGGCATCGTCGAACCGCCGGTCGACACCCACGCCGTGCCCGACCCGGTCAAGATGGTGCGGGGCACGTCGCTGCCGCGATCGACCTCCACCCGAAGCACCACGACGTTGGTGGCGTTGAGCTGGGCACCGGTGCTGTCCAGGTCGGCAGCGCCGTCCTGGCTGCGCAGGTACCCGGTGGCCGCCGGGTCCCAGGCCCAGGCCCTCCCGCCGGATTCGGAGAACCGGGTGACGATGGTGGTGGTCGGATCGCCGGCGAGGGACGCTGTGGCCTCCGCGGCGCTGTCGGCGTAGTCGAACTGGCCGGTCGGCGGCGCGAGGTCGGAGTGCAGGGTGACGGTCTCGTCCGCGGCGAGCACCACGTCGTGCGGCGAATCCCGGTCGTCGGCCCGGACGAACAGGCCTCCGGCGTCGTCGTCGAAGACCACGTTCAGCAGCGGAGAGGCCCTCATCGCGGCGACGAACTGCGGCTGGCCGCCGGAATACGCCACGATGCCGCCGAACGAGCTCAGGATCTCCGGGTCCATCGGACGAATGGAACGCACCGGGCCGACAGCATCCGGCACGTCGGAGTGCCAGAGGGCGACGTAGCGGGTGAGGCCGCCCTCGACCAGCTCTTCAAAGACCAGGTCGGCGCGCTCGAGACCGAGTTGCGGCCTCGCGGCCGGGTGGTTGTCGATCTTCACGGCCAGGGACGGATGCTCGGCACGGGACGGGTCCACCGGTGTGCCGCGCAGCGGCATGATGCCCGGTTGCGGTGTCGGGTCCGCCGACGCCGTCGCTTCGGGCACCGGCGCAGAGCAGCCGACCAGCCCCAAGCTCAGTCCCAAGCCCAGCCCCAAGCACAGGCCCGCGCCGATCAGGGCCGCGCCGCCAGGCGTCCGCCGTCCGGATTGGATTCGACGGGCAGCAGCAGGGAACATCCGAAACGCAGTCACGCCACACACCCTAGCCCGCCCGGTATGTCTGCCCGGCGGTCACGGTGGTGGCGTGACTGACACTCGGTGGTCGACCGATCATCCGATGATCAGTGGTCGAGCACGTGCGTCGTGTTCTCAGCTGGTTGAGGCTGGCTGCGTTCGACGCCGGGCGGTTAGGCCGGGCGAACCGACTCGGCCTGCGGACCCTTGGCTCCGGTACCGAGTTCGAAGATGACGTGCTGGCCTTCCTCGAGAACCTTGTAGCCGTGCATGTCTATGGCGGAGTAGTGAACGAAGACGTCCTGCCCACCTCCATCGACGGTGATGAAGCCGAAACCCTTTTCAGCGTTGAACCATTTGACGGTTCCGTTCGCCATGTGAAACTCCCCTGTTGCAGTGTTGTGTTTCGGCACTCACCCGTTGGTGCTACCGGGCCTGGCGCAGAAGCTGCGTCCACCGTCTCGAAACGAGCACTCTCGGGTAGAGAGCGCTCAGCCGAGAAAATGAGCGACCACTGCAGACACTAGTGACGGGAGTGAAACTCAATAGGGGGTTGACTGGGAAGGGCAACCCCAGTAGGGCAGGGAGTCGTCAGGCCGGGTCAGCCGGCGGGCATCGCGTAGTCGCTGCCCACGACGACGGTGAGGGTGGCATCCGAGCCCGCGAAGTCATCCGCCAGCAGCACCTCGGAACCGGGCAGCAGAGCCGCCACACCGCGTGCAGCGCCCTCCAGGGCCGCGTCCGCGTAGTAGACGGTCGTCGTGACGACGTCCTCGGTGTCGGCGTCGCTGGTGCTGCCGACGGTCCAGCCGCCGGTCGTGAGCAGGTCGCCAACCGACCGGGCCACCCCGCTCGTCGGAGTCCCATTGAGCACCGTGACACTCGCACTGGGGTCAGTGGTTGGCTCGGCGGTGGGCACCGGCTCCGGCGTGGGCTCCGCGGGCGTGGTCTCGGCCTCGATGCCGGGGATGGTGATATTCAGCCGGTTGTTCAGGACCGTCAGACCGATCGCGCCGACCCCGATGAGGAGGGCGGTCGCGGCGAGGGCCCACCAGACGGCAACCCAGCGACGCCCCTTCTTGGCTGGTGCGCGGTGCGCCCCCACGCGGTCGAGCTTGTGCGGGAGGTCATCGAAGCGGTCTTTCGGGTACGAAGTGGGCATCGTCTGTCTGGTTCGATCCTCGTTTGGCTGAACACACGGTAGGAGGTTCCCTACTCGATGGGGCGGATGGCTCGGGCCGACCGCGCCTGCGACCGTGCGTCACGCATCCGTTGCAGTCGGTTGACCAGCATGGGATCGTGGGCGAGGGCAAGCGGGGAGTCGAGCAGGGCACCCAACAATTGATAGTACCGGGCGGCCGACAGACCGAATTCGGAGCGAATGGCCTGTTCCTTGGCACCGGGGTGTGACCACAGTCGCCGCTCGAACGCGAGCAGGTTTTCGTCACGAGGGCTGAGCCCGACGGAGCCCTCGGCGCCCCGCGTGCTCTCGTCGTGCCCGCTGGTCGCCATACGCGTCATCCTATTTGGCACGGACTGGGTTTTCGCTGACCGGTCCCGCCTGTCGCGCAACACGGACCCGCTAGCGTCGAGGGTGGGAATCGGCTGGGGAATCACCGGGTGCGCCGCTTGCGGGAATGCCGGGGACCCCGGCCGAGTTTACGCTGGAGGCAGTTCTCTGCCGAGACTGGATCGAAAGGACGCACCATGGACTACGAGGTCACCAAGTCTGACGCCGAATGGAAGGCGGAGCTCACCGCCGAGCAGTACGCCGTGTTGCGCGGGGCGGCCACCGAACGCGCCTGGACCGGTGAGCTCCTCGACGAGGGCCGTTCGGGCGTCTACACCTGCGGCGCCTGCAATGCCGAGCTGTTCAAGAGCGGCACGAAGTTCGACTCCGGCTGCGGCTGGCCGAGCTTCTACGAGTCCGTGCGGCCAGAGGCCGTGGAGCTCATCGAAGACCGGTCGCTCGGCGTGGTGCGCACCGAGGTGCGCTGCGCAGCGTGCGGTTCGCACCTGGGCCACGTGTTCGACGATGGTTTCGGCACCCCCACCGGAGACCGGTACTGCATGAACTCGATCTCGCTCAACTTCACCCCCGTCGACTAGTCCGGCGCCGGCCTCCGCGGCCGCGACTGTTACCCGTGCGGACAAAGGCACCCGGCACACCGGGTGCACTTGTCCGTAGCGGGACCAGTTGCGTGGTCACCGGGCACCTCAGCCTTCGCGCAGCGGACGCAGCCGCGCCAGCGCCTTCGGGCCCATCCCGTGCAGTCGGGCGAGGACGTCAAGGTCCGTCGCACGCAGGTCGTCGACGGTCAGGATGCCGGCGGCCACGAGCGCGCGCCGCGCTGGAGCAGGGATCCCCTGAGCCAGCCAGACCGCCTCATCCGCATCCGCACTGCCAGAACCGTCCTGAGCCATGTCTCCAACCTATGATTCGGGTTCCGGAGCCGCAACTGTTCCCCGTACGGTGCAGAGCTCAGGCGAAGGCATTCACTCCGGTGAGCTCGGCCGAGAACGCCCAGAGCCGGGCCGCCGCATCCGGATCGATAGCGTGGGAGTCGACCCCGCTGATCCGGGCCGTGGAGCTGTCGGGCTCGGTGGGTTCGGCGATGTCACAGTCTTCGCAGTAAACACCGCCCATCCCGTCGAGCATCGGCGACGTGGCCGCCCAGGTGGAGGTGGCGGCACCCTGCTCCGGTGATTTGAACAGCGGATTGACGGTGCCATTCTCGGTCATCCAACCCGCGGCGACCATCTCCTCCCGGGGCAGGTGCCGCTGCAACTCGGTCATGATGCCGCCGGGGTGCACCGCGAACGCGCGCACGCCACGGGTGGCGCCGAGAGCATCCAGGTGCACCGCGAAGAGGCTGTTGGCGGTCTTCGCCTGTCCGTACGCCTGCCACTTGTCGTAGCCGGTGCTGAAGTCGGGGTCGTCGAAGCGGATGCCGCTGAGCTTGTGGCCCGTCGAGGAGAGGGCAACGACCCGAGCACCACCCTCGGCCGTAAGCGCGGGCCAGAGCAGGTTGGTGAGCACGTAGTGGCCGAGGTGGTTGGTGGCGAACTGGGATTCCCAGTCGTCTCCGACCCTGGCCTCGGCGGACGCCATGATGGCGGCGTTGTTGATCAGGATGTCGAGGCTGCGTCCGGTGGCCACGAACCGTTCGGCGAACGCGCGCACGCTGACCAGATCGGCCAGGTCGAGGGCCTCGACCGCCACGGCGTTCAGGCCGCGCGCAGCCAGGGCGGCCCAGGCCACCTCCGGACGCCGGGCCGGCACGATCACCTGGGCGCCGGCCGCGGCGAGCGCGGCGACGGTTTCGATGCCGAGGCCGGAGTAGCCGCCGGTGACGATCGCCGTCTTACCGCTCAGGTCGACACCCGCGAGCACCTCGGTCGCGGTGGACTGGGCGGTGAATCCGGTGGACAGGGCGTGCTGGGGCGTGAGGGTCATCGCTCCAGCGTACGCTCGCCCACTGCGGGATCCTGCGAGGTCAGCAGACCGGGGCCGGCCGGCACGGATAGACTTCCCCCGACCGGCCGGGAAGGCCGGCATTGGGGGGAACTGATGCTCAGCAATCTGACTGGTTGGCACGCGCTCATCATCCTGGGCGCGCTCAGCGCGATGGTCCTGGTCGCCCTCGCGATCGTGTTCTTGGCCATTCACGTGGCGCGCCGTCGGCAGGTGGGCGATCACGCTGACCGGTTGGCGCAGCTGGAGCAGTTGCATGCCAAGGGACTGTTGTCCGACGCCGAATACGCAACTAAGCGCCAGGATATCCTCGGGCGGCTCTGACGCGCCGGGTACTGCGGTCCCGCATACGCTCCCGGTCGACGCCGTAGGTCAGGCCACGCCAAGGCCGACCCGGTCGCCCGGCCCGATCTCGCGGACCACGCGGGCCGGGTTGCCGGCGGCGATGACCCCGGCCGGCACGTCCTTGGTGACGACGGAGCCGGCGCCGATGATGCTGCCCGCGCCGATGGTCACGCCTGGGCAGACCACGACGTTGCCGCCCAGCCAGACGTCGTCCTCGATGGTGATCGGCGAGACACGCTCGAAGCCGGCGCGGCGTTCCGCAACGTCCACGGCGTGAGTCGGGGTGTACAGGCGGGCGCTGGGTCCGACCAGCACGTTGGCGCCGATGGTGATCTCGCCACCGCCCAAAGCGAGGAAGTCCGCATTGATGAAGGTGTTGGCGCCCACGTGCAGCCGGGACCCGTAGTCGAGGTACAGCGGCGGCCGGAAGTCCGCGCCGGCTCCCACGCTGCCGAGCAGCTCAGTGAACAGCGCATGCGCCGCGGGCTGGTCGTCGTCGTAGAGCGCGGTGATCTGCCGGCAGGTGCGTTGAGTGCTTGTCGTCATCTCGGCGAGTTCGGGACCGGAGCGATACCGGTACCAGTCCCCCGCCACCATCTTGTCGAATTCGGAGCGAGCAGAATCCTGGGGTGTTTTGTTGTCTGTAACCACAAACCCAAGCGTAGCCCGTTGCCGGGTCGGCGTCAGACCGACGACTCACGCCCCTCCGCCAGCCGGCGTCGTTCGGCCAGCTCGGCCTCAAGGCGACGGATGCGGGCCTGTTCGGCGTGGAAGTCGATCTCGCGGTCGAGAGCGGCCAGTTCCTCTTCGGTGCTCGACACCCGGCGTGCGGGCAGCACAGCGGATGCCCCGGCCGATGCGGGCCCCCGGCGCGGCGCGCTTCTGCTCGACCGCGCGGCCGGGGCGGGATACTCCCGGCCGATCGCGAACCAGAGCAGGCTGCCGATCACCGGGAGAAAGATCACCAACAGCACCCACAGGACCTTGGGCAGGTGTTTCACCTGACCGTCCTGCCGGGTGATGATGTCCACGAGGGCGGAGACGATGAGAACCAGGAGCACAGCGGAGAACAGCGCATACATGCCGGTCAGCCTAGTGAACGGGGCGCTCGACCGACCAGCCCCCATTTACGGCCGGATGCTGCGACCGGTCAAACCCGCCCCCGGCCGGGTCCGTGGGGCCTTGCGTTGTCGATTCGTCCGGGCCAGCGTGGACTGGGACGCCGGCACGCCCGCACCCGATCGAGGAGGACCGCGACATGGACGCGCACCCCGACCCGTCGGCGCCGGCGAAACCATCGCCCGATCCACTGGCGGTGATCCGCTCCCGCGGCTACCTGCGCATCCTGTTGCTGGCCGGGCTCATCGGGGTGCCGGTGTCGATCGCCGCCTACGGCTTCCTCGCGCTGGTCGACTGGCTGCAGGAGTACCTGTTCACCGAACTGCCCGGTGTTCTGGGCTTCGCCGACGTGCCGCTCTGGTGGCCGTTTCCACTGTTGGCCCTGTCGGGACTGTTGGTGGGTCTGTGCATCCAGCGACTGCCGGGCACCAGCGGGCATCCGCCGTCTGAGGGGTTCAAGGCCGGCGGCTTCCCGCAACCCCGGGAGCTGCCCGGAGTGGTGCTTGCTGCTCTGGCCACCCTGGCTCTCGGCGCCGTGCTCGGTCCGGAGGCGCCGCTGATCGCGCTCGGGGGCGGCTTGGGCGCCCTGGCGATTCGGCTGATCAAGAAAGACTCACCGCCGTCGGCCGTGGCGGTGGTCGCCTCCGCGGGCAGTTTCGCGGCGGTGAGCACCCTCCTCGGCTCGCCGCTGCTCGGCGCCTTCCTCTTGATGGAGGCATCCGGGCTGGCCGGCGCGATGCTGGGGGTGGGCCTGCTGCCCGGTCTGCTCGCCTCCGGCATCGGCTCCCTGGTCTTCGTGGGCCTGGACTCCTGGACCGGCCTGGGCACGTTCTCCCTCGCACTCCCCGACCTGCCGTCGTTTTCCACCCCCACCGCGGCCATGTTCCTCTGGGCGCTGGGGATCGGGTTCGCCTGCCCGCTGTTGGCGTGGGGCATCCGGGCCCTGGCCCGCATCGTGCGCCCGTACGTGCACGCCCATCGGCTCCTGGTGACCCCGGTGCTCGGCCTGGCGATCGCGGGCCTGGCGGTGCTGTTCGCGCAGGTGACCGGGGAGGACACCGGCGAAGTGCTCTTCTCCGGCCAGTCGGCCTTGCCGTCGCTGATCAATGACGGGGCCTCCTGGCCGCTCGGCGCCGTCGGGCTGCTGATCCTGTGCAAAGCGCTCGCCTACGGCCTGTCGCTGAGCGCGTTCCGCGGCGGTCCGGTGTTCCCGGCCATGTTCGTCGGTGCCGCTTTGGGGATCGCGGCCTCGCACCTGCCCGGCATGGCGCTGGTGCCGGCGGTGGGGGTGGGCATCGGCGCCATGTGCGTGTCGATGCTGCGCCTGCCGCTGACCAGTGTGCTGCTGGCCACGGTGTTGCTCAGCAGCGACGCGTATGCCGTGATGCCGCTGGTGATCGTGGCGGTGGTCGTCGCGCACGTGATCACCGGCCGGTTACCCGAGCCGCCGGGCCGGCGGCTGAGCGGCGCGCTCCCCTCCGCCAGCCCGTCGACGGTCTGACCCGGCCTGCCCGCCGTCAGGGTGCGGCGTCCCAGAATCCCGCGTGTACTGAGGCCGCTGCGTCGATCAAGGCGGGGCCGGCGACGATCACGGTGTTGCCGCCGCGGGCGAACACCTCCCGGCAGGGCAGGTCGAGCGTCGCTTCGCCGCCTTGTTCCGGCACCATCTCGCCGAGCATCTGCTCGGGCAGCGCGTAGGCGACCCGGCCGATTCCGGCCCAGTAGATGGCGCCGGAACACATCACGCACGGTTCGGTGCTCGTATAGAGCGTGCTCGCGCGCAGGTCGTCCTTCGAGAGCCGGGCACTGGCCAGGCGAACGAGGTTGGTCTCGGCATGGCCGGTCGGGTCGCCCGCGGTGACCACGCTGTTCTGGCCCTCGATGATCGTGCCGTCACGGGCCACCAGGATGGCGCCGAACGGGTGATTACCGTTCGCGCGCGCCAGACGAGCCACGTCGATGGCCCGGGCGAGGTGCGTCTCGTCGGCTGCCGAGATCAGGGTCGGGTCGGCGACGGTCTCGCTGTCCGGACGGAATCCGATCACAGGGCGACGTCCTCCACGGTCTCGGTGAGCAGGGCGCGCGGATTGCGCATCAGAGCAGCCCCCGGACCCTTCCAGAGTTCCTCGAGCGCGACCTTCATCTTCTCGGCATCGGTGCGGGAGCCGAAGTCAAGATCGATCCGGACCGCCGAACGGTCGTCGACCGGGCGCATGACCCGGAAGCTGCTGACGCCGGCGGTCTTGCGGCCGAGCGGATCAGAGTCGAACATCTGCTTCCACGCGTCGTAGTCCCCGACGGAGTGTTCGATGTGCAGGGTGAACATGGGAATCCTCGATTCCGCCGGCACTGAGGCTGGCCGGCACGCGGACATCGTAGCCCGGGCAGTGCCGTCGAGAAGTGCCGAAAGATGGGGCCGGCCACGGGACTTGAACCCGTAACCCCCACTTTACAAGAGTGGTGCGCTACCAATTGCGCCAGGCCGGCATGAGGCGATCGAACTGCCTCGAGCATTCATCCTAAATCACCCGGCGACCGGATGCCGACGCAATCGTGCATCGGCGCGGCATCCGGCCCGGGAAACGACCGGTTACCCGGCCGGCGTCGGAGTGGGCGTCGGCGTCGCGGTGGAGTACGCCTCGCTGGCGGCCTGCAGCACGAAGGCCGCGAACTCCTTGGCGTCGTCGAGGGCGCCGACGTACTGTTTGCCGTTCACCAGCACCGTCGGGGTTCCGGTGATCGCTTCGAGGGAGGACGAGTTCGGGATCGGTCCGCTCAGAGCCCGATCCGTGGAGGCGAGAACCCAGGACTTGAAGGTGGTCTCGTCGATGCACTCGTTGATTGCGGTGAGGTTCTCCGACACACCCGAGCTCTTCACGATCTCCTTGATCTCGTCGTCACTGAGGCCGGCGGTGCCTTCGACGGGCTGGGCCGCAAAGAGCGCCGAGTTGAACGCCAGGAAGTCGTCCGGCGCGGAATCCGCCACGCACGCGGCCGCGTTCGCGGCACGCAGTGAGTACTGCGTTCCGGCAGACTTGCTGGTCAGGATCGAGATCGGGTGGATCTCGACGGTGGCGGCGCCGGAGTCGACCCACTGAGAGATCTGCTCGGCATTGGTGGTCTCGAAGGTGCCGCAGAACGGGCAGAGGTAGTCGACGTAGACGCGGATGTCGGCGATGGTCCCGGTGGCGTCCGGGGTGGACGGCACCGGCTCGGCATCCGGCTGCAGCGCGGGGGTGGTCACCGCGGTCAGGCCCTCGCCGACCAGGAGACCGTCACTGGCCATGTTGCGCGGGCCCGGTCCGGCCGGCTGAACGGAGTTGACGATGATCAGGACGATGGCCGTCACGACGGCGATGGCGGCCAGGGCGATACCGCCCTGCAGGAACACCCGGTTGCGGCGATCCCGCTTCTTCTGCTCGACTCGAATCTGTGCTGCCTTCGTGCGCGCTGCGTCGCGTCGCTGATTCTTCGAGGGACGGGGGTCGCCTGGGCCGCCAGTTGTCATGGATGATCGCTCCGAGTTGAGGGGGTGCGCTCGCGGTTGTGCGCGGTAGCACTCCAAATAGTAGGACCCCAGTCTGGGAAATAACCAACCGGCAGCTCACAGCGGGCTCACTGCGGGCTCACCGGGTCCCTCCGGCGCGCGGTGAGCTGTCAATTCAGCGGTCACCCATCCCGGGCATGCCATACTAGAGAGGTCTTGCGCTGGCGCTACGTCGGCCGGACATAAATCCCATCACAACGGATCGTCCGGCACGTACCTGCCGGTGAAGGAGAATAACGAAATAATGGCTTCAGTAACCTTTGACAAGGCCACCCGTCTGTACCCGGGTTCCACCCGCCCCGCGGTCGATCACCTCGACCTGTCGGTCGCCGATGGTGAGTTCCTCGTCCTGGTCGGCCCGTCCGGCTGTGGAAAGTCCACCTCGCTGCGCATGCTCGCCGGCCTCGAAGAGGTCAACGACGGCGACATCTTCATCGGCGAGCGCAACGTCACCGACGTTCCCCCGAAGGACCGTGACATCGCCATGGTCTTCCAGAACTACGCCCTGTACCCGCACATGACCGTCGCAGAGAACATGGGCTTCGCGCTCAAGATCGCCGGCGTCAACAAGGACGAGCGCGCCACCCGCGTTCTCGAAGCCGCCAAGCTGCTCGACCTCGAGCCTTACCTCAGCCGCAAGCCGAAGGCCCTCTCCGGTGGCCAGCGTCAGCGTGTTGCCATGGGTCGCGCCATCGTGCGTCAGCCTCAGGTGTTCCTCATGGACGAGCCGCTGTCGAACCTCGACGCCAAGCTGCGCGTGCAGACCCGCACCCAGATCGCGTCGCTGCAGCGTCGCCTGGGCGTCACCACCGTCTACGTCACCCACGACCAGACCGAGGCGCTCACCATGGGTGACCGCATCGCTGTCCTCAAGGATGGCGTCCTGCAGCAGGTCGGCACCCCGCGCGACCTGTACGCCAAGCCGAACAACGTCTTCGTTGCCGGCTTCATCGGCAGCCCGGCCATGAACCTGTTCCTGGCCGACGCCGTCGACGGCGGCATCAAGTTCGGCACCGCGACGGTCCCCGTATCCCGCGAGACGCTGTCCGGAGCCAACGGCCCCAAGGTCACCATCGGAGTGCGCCCCGAGGACATCCAGCTGTCGACCACGATGGGCGAAGGCCTCGCCGTTGACGTCGACCTGGTCGAGGAGCTCGGCGCCGACGGTTACCTGTACGGCCACTCCACCGTCGAGGGCAAGCGCACCGACATCGTCGCCCGCGTCGATGGCCGTTCGCACCCGTCGGCCGGCGACACCGTCTACCTGACCACGACGCCGAACCACCTGCACGTGTTCAACGCAGAGTCCGGTCTCCGTCTCGGCGGCGCCGTCACCGACTAAGCACTGATCGACAAACTCGACCGCCGGCAGTTTCGGCGGTCGAGTTTGTCATATCGGCGCCCGGGTTCCCCGGCGCCTTTTCCTCGTCTTCGTGCCGATTCCGGCCGGGGCGGCTTGCGGCCCTGACGGGCCTTTTCGATAGTTAGGCTCCTCATGAGCGGTTCTCTCAACATCACCTCCGCCACGGCCGATCCGGCCCTGCTCGATCTCCCCTGGAACGTTCCGCTGGATGCCTGGCCGAACGAGAACATCGCCTCGCTGCCCAAGGGCCTCTCCCGGCACCTGGTGCGCTTCGCCCACCTCAGTGGCCGTGTCGTGGCCATCAAGGAGACCACCAGTGAGATGGCCAAGCGCGAGTACGAGATGCTCCGCACCCTGCAGAGCCTGGAAATTCCCTGCGTCGAACCACTCGCGGTGATCACCAACCGCACCGACGAAGACGGTGACCCGCTCAACTCGGTGCTGGTGACCCGGCACCTCAAGTTCTCGCTGCCCTACCGGGCGCTGTACTCCCAGGCCCTGCGCCCGGATACGGCCACCCGCCTCGTCGATGCCCTCGCCCTGCTGCTGGTGCGCGTGCACATGGTTGGCCTGTTCTGGGGTGACGTGTCGCTGTCCAACACCCTCTTCCGCCGGGACGCCGGGGCGTTCGCGGCCTACCTCGTCGACGCCGAGACCGGGCAGCTCTACCCCGGCGGCCTGTCGAACGGGCAGCGCGAGAACGACCTCGAAATCGCTCGGGTGAACATCGCCGGCGAACTGATGGACCTCGAGGCCGGCGGCCGCGTGGCCGACGAGCTCGACCCTGTGAACGTGAGCAACGGCATCGTCGCGGCCTACCGGCTGCTGTGGAAGGAACTCACCGGATCCGAGTCCTTCGCCAGCAGCGAGCGCTGGCGCATCACCGAGCGCGTGGAACGCCTCAACCACCTCGGTTTCGACATCGAGGAACTCGCGATCAAGACCGACGAGAACGGCACGACAGTGCGCATCCAGCCCAAGGTCGTCGACGCCGGCCACCACCAGCGCCGGCTGCTGCGCCTGACCGGCCTCGACGCCGAGGAGAACCAGGCCCGCCGCCTGCTCAACGACCTCGACTCCTACGGGGTCGCCTACGGCAACCCCGATGCCGACGAGGAGATGATGGCGCACGAGTGGCTGGTGCGGGTCTTCGAGCCCGTCGTGCGCGCCATCCCGCGTGAGCTCAAGGGCAAGCTCGAGCCCGCCGAGGTGTTCCACCAGCTGCTGGACCACCGCTGGTACATGGCGCAGAACGCGAACCGGGACATCCCGCTGGCCGAGGCCGTCACCTCGTACGTTCAGGATGTGCTGCGTCACCGCCGCGACGAAGCCACCGTCATCGACCCGCCCACCACGCCGATCGAGGTGCAGGAAGGCGACGACGACGACCTCGAGTCTGACGAGGTCGGCGCCGACGCCGACGATTGGCGCCTGAACGTTTAACACAGCCCCATGAGTTGCGCCAGAATGCCCCTTCGGCAGGTCCGAAGGGGCATTTTGCGCGTTCTGGCGACACTTGGATGCGCCGACTTGCGCCCAAAGACCCCTTCGGATGCTCCCTAGGGACACTTTGCGGCAACTCACGCATCTGGGCCCACGAAGTGGCGCCCGCAGGGTCTCCGGGACGGGACGCGCGGCACCCACCGAAGCACCCGCATCCATAATCAGCACGCCCTGAACCGGGCCACAGCACCTCCACCACCAACAAGAAACGGCGCAGACCGACCCCGAAGGGACGATCTACGCCGTTCTCAGGCGAGCAACCTGGCGGGTTAGGCCTCCGCCGCCGCGGCAGCCTTGGCGACCTTGGCCGCGAGGGCCTCGGCCCGCAGCTTGGAGATCTCGTACAGGGTGACACCGGCGGCGATTCCGGCGTTCAGCGATTCGGTGTTCGCGTTGATCGGGATCGACACGATGGCGTCGCAGGTCTCGGTGACGAGGCGGGACAGGCCCTTGCCCTCGCTGCCGACGACCACGACGATGGGACGCTCGGCATAGCCGAGGCCCAGCTCGGGCAGCTCGGTGTCGCCGCCGCCGTCGAGGCCGATCACGAGCATGCCGCGCTCCTTGAGCGCCTTGAGCGTCTGGGTGAGGTTGGGAGCCATGGCCACGGGCAGACGGGCGGCCGCACCGGCCGAGGTCTTCCAGGCCGACGCGGTCACGCCGACGGAACGGCGCTGCGGCACGATGACGCCGTGGCCGCCGAACGCCGCGGTGGAGCGGATGATCGCACCCAGGTTGCGCGGGTCGGTGATGCCGTCCAGCGCCACGAACAGCGGCTTGTGGCCGCGGCTGATGGTGAGGTCGAGCAGCTCGATCGGGTGCGCGTACTCGTACGCGGGCACCTTGAGCGCGAGGCCCTGGTGCACGGCGTCCTTACCGGAGAGCCGGTCGATTTCGGGGCGCATGACCTCGAGCACCGGGATGTTGCGGGTCGTCGCGAGCTTGAGGACTTCCTTGACCCGGTCATCCATTTCGATGCGGGTGGCCACGTACAGCGCCGACGCGGGGATCTTGGCGCGCAGCGCCTCGAGCACCGAGTTGCGGCCGGTGACGACCTCGAACTCGGCATCCGACTTCGCCTTGCGGGTGGACGAACCGCCGCCGCCGGTGTTGCCGGTTCCGGTGTTGCGGCCGGTGCGCGGGGCACCGGAGCCGCCCGGGGCCCGGCTGCGGCCGCCGCCGGCCGCGGCGAAGCGGTCCTTGGCGGCCTTGGCCTTACCGGCGGGGTGGTACGGACGGTCTTCGGCCTTGGGGGTGGGCTTCTTGCCCTCGAGAGCCTGACGGCCCTGGCCGCCGGAACCGACCTGCGGTCCCCTGCTGCCCTTGCGCACCGCGCCGGTGCGCGACTTGCGATCTGTGTTCTTCATCAGTCAAAACTCCAATGTGCACCCGACGGGGTGTCTTCGATGGTAATGCCGGCGGCGACGAGCTCGTCCCGGATACGGTCTGCGGCCGCGTAATCGCGGCTCTGCCTGGCGGTCTCCCGGTCGTCGAGCAGGCGCTCGACGAGGGCGGTGAGGGCCACCATGGCGGGTTCATCTGTCGCGACGGCCCAGCCGGGCGACAGGGGGTTGATGCCGAGGACTTCGCTCATCGCGAGAACCTGACCGCGCGCGGCCGCGGCCGCGTGCAGGTCCTCGGCGTCGAGGGCCGCGTTGCCGGCGCGCACGGTGTCGTGCAGCACGCCGAGCGCCTGCGGAACCGCGAGGTCGTCGTCCATGGCCGTGGCGAAGTCATCCGGCACGATCTCGACGCCGGAGCCGGCGAAGCGGGTGTCGGCCAGGCGCCGGTCGGCGCGGTCGAGGAAGCTCTCGATGCGTTCGAGGGCGGCCTCGGCCTCGGCCAGCGACCCCTCGTGGAAGTCGAGGGTGGACCTGTAGTGCGCGGCGCCGAGGTAGTAGCGCACCACGATGGCGCGGGCCTGATCGAGCAGCTCGGCCGCGTAGACCGAGTTGCCCAGCGACTTGGACATCTTCTGGCCGTTGGTGTTGACCAGGCCGTTGTGCACCCAGAAGTTCGCGAAACCGTCACCGGCCGCATTGGACTGGGCCAGCTCGTTCTCGTGGTGCGGGAAGCGCAGGTCGAGGCCGCCGCCGTGGATGTCGAACTGCGGGCCGAGGTAACGAGCGGCCATGGCGGAGCATTCGATGTGCCAGCCGGGCCGACCGGTTCCCCACGGGGAGATCCAGCCCGCCGAGGCAGGTTCGTCGGCCTTGTGACCCTTCCAGAGGGCGAAGTCGCGCGCGTCGCGCTTGCCGCGCGGGTCGGCGTCGGTGGCCGCTTCCATGTTGTCGGGGTTCTGACGGGTCAGTTCGCCGTACGCGGGCCAGCTGCGGGTGTCGAAGTACACGTCGCCGGAGTCGTCGGCGGCCGGGTAGGCGTGCCCGTTGTCGATGAGGCGGCCGATGATGTCCTGCATCTCCTGCACACTCGCGGTGGCGCGGGGTTCGTAGGTGGGCGCCAGGATGCCCAGCTTCTGGTAACCGGCGGTGAACTCGAGCTCGAAACGGTAGGCGAGCGCCCACCACTGCTCGGTGGTGCCCGCAGCGTTCAGGAGGATTTTGTCGTCGATGTCGGTGACGTTGCGGATGAAGGTGACATCGTTGCCGCGGTAGCTGAGCCAGCGGCGCAGCTGGTCATAGACCAGGGCGCTGCGCAGGTGACCGATGTGCGGCGACGACTGCACGGTGGGTCCGCAGACGTAGATTCCCACCTTGCCCGGAACGATCGGCAGGAAATCGCGAAGGGTCTGGGCCTTCGAGTCGTATAGTCGCATGCTCACTGGTTCAGTTTAGGCGAGGGTCGGTCGGATGCTCGGGTGGGGCTGATCGGGTGAAGCAGTGCGGTGGCCAGGGCGGCGATGCCCTCGCCGCGTCCGGTGAAGCCCAGAGCGTCGGTGGTAGTCGCCGATACCGACACCGGGGCGTGCAGGATGCCGGTGAGCAGTTCCTGGGCTTCGATCCGGCGAGGGGCGAGCTTGGGGCGGTTGCCGATGATCTGCACCGCCACGTTGCCGACCCTGTAGCCGGCCTCGGTGACCAGGCGCAGGGTCTCGGTGAGGAACACCTCGCCGTGTGCGTCGGTGAGGCGGGGGTCTGCGGTGCCGAAGACCTGGCCGATGTCGCCCAGCCCCGCGGCGGCGAGCATGGCGTCGCAGATGGCGTGCACGGCGGCGTCACCGTCGCTGTGCCCGGACAGGCCTCGCTCCCCCGGCCAGTGCAGGCCGGCCAGCCACAGGTCGCTGGTGTCATCGAAGGCGTGCACGTCCAGCCCCGTACCCACCCGCGGGTCGGTGGATGCCGGTGCGCCGACGTCGTCGCGGAGCAGGAGTTCGGCGCGGCGCAGGTCCCAGGCGGTCGTGACCTTGAATGCCAACGGGTCACCGGGGATGACGCTGACGGTGTTGCCGGATGCGGCGACCAGCGCCGCGTCGTCGGTGAGATCCTGCGCATCCGCGGACGGCAGGGTGGCGGCCCAGGCGAAGGCGGCGTCGAGCATGGCGCGGGGAAAGCCCTGCGGGGTCTGCACGGCGGAGAGCTGTGACCTGTCGACGGTGCCCAGGATGGTGGCAGCCGCGTCGACGCTCTTGATGGTGTCCACCACGGGAAGGCCGGGCACAATTCCATGGCCGGTGCTGCGGACGGCGGCCACCACGGCGTCGATCAGGGCGGCGGGGGTCAGCGCTCTGGCGGCGTCGTGCACGAGCACCACGGTGGCACCGGACCGCACCACGGCGAGCCCGCGGGCCACGGATGCCTGCCGGGTGTCGCCGCCGGCGACGACCTCGAGGTACCCGGCGGCGGGGCCGGCGACGCGGCCGGCGATGGTCCTGGTCTCGGCCAGGTGCGTCTCGGGCGCCACCACGATGACCTGGGCCGGTTCGTTCAGGCCGAACACGCCGGCGAGGGCGTGCTCGAGGATGCTGCGGTCCCCCAGCGGCACGAACGCCTTGGGCTGGTCTCGGCCGAGCCGGCTGCCGCTGCCGGCGGCGACGACGATGACCGCGACGGCGGTTACCGGGAATTCAGTCATGTCTGGAGGCTATCTGGTGGGGCGCGGTGACGCAGGGTGGAAAGGGCTGGGTGAGGCTGGGGCTGAACGTGCGAAAGGCGGCACCGCGGGGTGCCGCCTGTCGTTGGAACAGGATCTTCTACGAGGCGAGCACCTCATCGAGCACGGTTGATGCCTGGTCCTCGTCGGTCTTCTCGGCCAGGGCCAGTTCGGAGATGAGGATCTGCCGCGCCTTCGCGAGCATCCGCTTCTCCCCGGCCGACAGGCCGCGGTCCTGATCCCGGCGCCACAGGTCGCGCACGACCTCGGACACCTTGATGACGTCGCCGCTGGCAAGTTTCTCCAGGTTGGCCTTGTACCGGCGTGACCAGTTGGTGGGTTCTTCGGTGAACGGAGCGCGCAGGACCTCGAAGACCCGGTCGAGGCCGTCCTGACCGATCACGTCGCGCACACCGACAAGATCGACGTTCTCGGCGGGCACCTCGATGGTGAGGTCCCCCTGGGTGACGTTGAGTTTCAAATACAGTTTTTCTTCACCCTTGATGATGCGAGTTTTCACCTCGGTGATCGTCGCAGCGCCGTGGTGGGGATAAACGACTGTTTCGCCGACTTCAAATAACATGTATTGATATCCCTTCAGCAACGTCTATGATACCACCCCTCCCCGGCACCCTTTTGAGGGGATATTCGCGGCTCATCAGGGCCCGCCCTGCCCGGCACGATTCCGTAAGGTAAACTCGAGCCAAATCTGCAGCGTTCACGCCACTTGGGCTGAACGCTGAACTCTTGTGGAGGTCTTGTGAGAGCGCGAACCATGGCAACCGTCGTAGTGGCGGCCGGCATCCTGTTGGGCACCAGCGGATGCAATCTGTTCGCCCCCCAGGCGACGACCATCCAGTACGACGCCAGCGACGGCGTCAGCGGGGACCTGGGCGACTTGGCCATCCGCAACGCGATGCTGATCACCGAGGACGGTGAGAACGCCAACCTCGTCGTGCACGTGGTGAACAGCGCCGACGAAGACATCGAGCTGCTCGTGCAGTACGAGGGTGTCGACGAAAAGGTCGACAGGACCCTGACGATCGATGCCAACGCGACCACCGAGATCGGGATCCCCGGTGGCGAGAGTGTCGCCGTCCAGAATCTCAACGCAACAGCGGGTTCGCTGTTCCCGGTGTACTTCCAGTACGGCGACCTGACCGGCGTCGAGCTTCTCGTGCCGGTGCTCGACGGCACCCTGGCGGAGTACTCCACCCTGGTGCCCACCGAACCTCCGGTTCCCACGGTGACACCGACGGGGCCCGCCGCCGAGGTCCCGGCGCCCGCGGCGACCCCGGAAGCCACCACGGCCCCGTAACTCCCGCGAACCGCATCACAATGCCCCGTGACCTTGGGTCACGGGGCATTGTGATGTTTCAGGGGCGGATGGCCGCCCGGCGGGTCAGGCCTCGAAGCGGTAGCCGAGCCCACGCACGGTGACGAGCATCGTGGGCTCCGACGGCGTCGCCTCGATGCGCGAGCGGATGCGCTTGATGTGCACGTCGAGGGTCTTGGTGTCACCGAAGTAGTCGGTGCCCCAGACGCGGTCGATCAGCTGCCCGCGGGTGAGCACCCGGCCGGCGTTGCGCAGCAGGAACTCGAGCAGCTCGAATTCCTTCAGCGGCATGTTCACCACGGCGCCGGACACCGACACCGTGTGCCGTTCGATGTCCATCCGCACGGTGCCGGCGGCGAGGACGCCGTCATCCTCTTCGGCCGGATCGGTGTGCCGGCGCGACACGGCCCGGATGCGCGCGAGCAGCTCCCGGGTCGAGTACGGCTTGGTGACGTAGTCGTCGGCGCCCAGCTCGAGCCCCACCACGATGTCCACCTCGGAGTCCTTGGCGGTCAGCATGATGATCGGCACCGCGGAGCGGGTGCGGATCTCCCGGCACACCTCGGTGCCGGGGAGGCCGGGGAGCATGAGGTCCAGCAGCACCAAATCGGCACCGGCCTTGTCGAATTCGGCGAGGGCGCTCGGGCCGTCCTCGGCCACCGTCACCTCGTAGCCCTCCCGTTCCAGCAGGAAGCTCAGCGGCTCGCTCAGCGCCTGCTCGTCTTCAACAAGAAGGATTCGGGTCATGGGGTGTCTCCTGTCGCCGCTGGTGCGGGGTGGGTCGCCTCTGGCAGGCGAATGGTGAAGGTCGAACCATGGCCGGGCTGTGACCAGACCCGGATGTCGCCGCCATGGATCTGCACGACGTGCTTGACGATGGCCAGGCCGAGGCCGGTGCCGCCGGTGTTGCGGGACCGGGCCTGGTCGACGCGGAAGAACCTCTCGAAGATCCGGTCCAGGTCGCTCTCCGGGATGCCGACGCCCTGGTCGGTGACGGTGACCTGGATCACCCCGTCCGACACTCGTGCCCCCACGCCGACCCTGGAGCCCGGCGCCGAGTAGTGCACGGCATTGGCGACCAGGTTGTGCACGGCCATCACCAGCAGTCTCTCGTCGCCGTAGACCTTGGCGCGGGACTTCTTGCCCAACGCGATGGTGATGCGGTCGGCATCTGCCACGACCCGGTTCTGGTCGATGCCGGCGGCCACGATGTCGTCGATGTCGAGCAGTTCAGGTTCCCGGAGGGCGTCTTGGGCCTGCAGCCTGGAGAGTTCGATGATCTCCTGGGTGAGCCGGGCCAGCCGGCCGGCCTCGGTGGTGAGGCGGTCGGCGAAGCGCCGCACCTGCACGGGCTCGTCGGCGGCGTGGCCGAGGGCCTCGGCGAGCAGCCCGACGGCGGCGATCGGGGTCTTCAGTTCGTGGCTGATGTTGGCGACGAAGTCCCGGCGCACCTCGTCAAGCCTGAACGCCTCGGTGCGGTCCTCCGCGAGCAGCAGCACGTAGCGGGAGCCCAATCGGGCCAGCCGCACCCGCAGGTGCATGCTCGCGTCGCCGAACGGGCCCCTGGAGAGCACCAGCTCCTCCGACACGGCCTCTCCGGTGCGGCGCACGCCGCGGGCCAGGTCCAGCAGCTCCGGATGGGCCAGCTGTTGGTTCACCACCAGCCCCATGCTCAACGCCCCCGGCGAGGACTTGATGACGTTGTTCGACGGGTCCAGCACCACCCCGGCGCTCTCCAACGCGTCGAGAACCTGGTCGATGCCGTCCGGAACCGCCGGGTTGACCACCTCGGCGGCCCGCTTGCCGTGCCGTTCCGCGACATACAGCAACGTCACGAACCCCGCGCCGACGGTGAGGCCCAGTGCCAGAGACAGCAACACAAGCCAGGTCGATTCCATTTCACCAGATTAGTGACTCTTGCACGGGTCGATCGCGACGGCAAGGGTGGGCACACGCTACTTTGGTTATTGTTCAGTCGCACGGCACCTGCCGTTAACCCTCGTTCGCCAATATTGTTCGGGGGCCAGGCGGGTCTCATGCGTTCGCGCGCTTTGGCGCGACCAGGAAGGACCACAGACACAATGCGTGAAGTATTTCAGCAAGAGCTCGCCGAGGTGCAGGACCGCCTCGCCGAGATCGCGCGCCTCGTGGCCATCTCCATCGAGAAGGCCACCAAGGCTTTCAACAAGTCCGACGTGGCGCTGGCCGAAGAGGTCATCGCCGACGACGACAAGATCGACGCCCTTACCGTTGAGCTCGATGAGCTGGCCATCACCATCCTGGCCCGGCAGCAGCCGGTGGCCCGGGACCTGCGGATCGTCGTGAGCGCGCTGCGCATCAGTGCATCGCTCGAGCGGATGGGCGACATGTCAACGCACATCTCGCAGCTGGCCCGGTACCGGTTCCCCGACAAGGTGATCCCCAAGAGCCTGCGCCCGACGTTCGCCGAGATGGGCGCTCTCGACGTGAAGATCGCGAAGATGCTCGCCGAGCTGCTCACCACCGAGGACATGCAGCTGGCCGAGGACATCCGCAACGAGGACGACAAGGTGGACGCGTTGCACCTGAGCGTGTTCGACGCCGTGCTCGGCGAGACCTGGAAGGGCCAGGCCGCCGACACCGTCGACGCCACCCTCGCCAGCCGTTACCACGAGCGTTTCGCCGACCACGCGGTGTCGATCGCCAAGAAGGTGCAGTACCTGGGCACCGGCGACTGGCACCAGCCGACGCCGACCGAATAGGTCGCATCCGCACACGAAAAAGCCCCCGTCAGTGACGGGGGCTTTTTGTTGGGCTGTGGGTTACTTCTTACCCTGGGCCGCGACGGCGGCGGCGCCGGCTGCGGCAGCGGCGGGGTCGAGGTACTCGCCGGCACCGATCGGCTTGAGGTCTTCGTCGAGGCGGTAGACGAGCGGGATGCCGGTGGGGATGTTCAGCTCGGCGATGTCGGCGTCGGAGACACCGTCGAGGTGCTTCACCAGGGCGCGCAGCGAGTTGCCGTGCGCGGTGACGAGCACGGTCTTGCCGGTGCGGAGGTCCGCGGCGATGTCGGACTCCCAGTACGGCAGCATCCGGGCGATGACGTCCTTGAGGCTTTCGGTGCGGGGCAGGTCGTCACCGAGGTCCGCGTAACGGGCGTCGTTGGCCTGGGACCACTCGGAGGAGTCGTCGAGCACGGGCGGCGGCACGTCGAACGAACGACGCCAGGTCTGGAACTGCTCCGGACCGTAGGTGGCAAGGGTCTCGGCCTTGTCCAGGCCCTGCAGAGCGCCGTAGTGGCGTTCGTTGAGGCGCCAGGAGCGCTTGACGTCGATCCAGAGGCGGTCGGCCTCTTCGAGGGCGATGTTCGCGGTCTGGATCGCGCGGGTGAGCACGGAGGTGTGCAGGATGTCCGGCAGCAGACCGGACTCGGCCAGCAGCTCGCCGGCGCGCAGAGCCTCGGCCCGGCCCTGGTCGCTCAGACGCACATCCACCCAACCGGTGAAGAGGTTTTGCTGATTCCAGGTGCTGTTGCCGTGGCGGAGGAGGATGAGGGTATAGGGAGCAGACATGCTCCAACTCTAGCGAGGCGCACGCGGACACACCGTACCCGTCTGCGTGACGAAAGTCCCGCCGGATACCCCGCATTCAGCCGCGGGGAACCCGCACGCCCAACCGCGGCAACCGAGGGATCTCCGCCACGGACCCGGCCGACTCCGGCACGATGACCTCCTGGCTGGCGGTGATCGAGAGGCCCTGGGAGAGCACGTGCAGGGTCACCGTTCCCGGCACCGTGCGCTTGATGACGGCGAGGGCGATCGGTCCGAGCTCGTAGTGGATGGCGCTGGAGGTGATGGCGCCCACGGTGCGGCGCTCGGGTGCGGCGTTGGCGACGAACCTGTCGCCCTGCACCTCGTCGCCGTGCGCGGGCAACACCGAATCGGAACCGTCCAGGTGCAGCAGCACCAGCCGGCGCGGCGGGTGGCCGAGGTTGTGCACCTTCGCGACGGTCTCCTGACCGCGGTAGCAGCCCTTGTTCAGGTGCACGGCGCTGCGCAGCCAGTCTAGTTCGTGCGGGATCGTGCGCTCGTCGGCGTCCAGGGCTCCGCGGGGGCGCCAGGCAGCAATGCGCAGCGCCTCCAGGGCCAGGAGCCCCGCGGCCTGCACGGTGCCGGCGGCGATGGCGTCACGCAGGGCCGGCAACGCCGACCGCGGGATCAGGACCTCAGTCCAGTGCCAGGCGGCGCCGGGGTGGTCGGTGTCGGCGGCGTACTGCCAGCCGCCCGGAGCGACCTCTGACCACGGGTCGTGCCAGACCACGGGCACGCCGTTCGGGCTCGCCGGGCCGAGCGGGAGCGCCGCGGGGTCTGCGGCCATGGTGCCGATGGTGGCGTAGGCGAGGGTGTGGTCCACCACCTGCACACGCAGGGTGAACCGCATCCGGTCGAGCCAGGCCTGCAGGCCGGGCAGTTCGGCGGCCTCGACGAGCAGCCAGCTCTCGACTCCGTCGTCGATCAGGGCGATGGCGTATTCGAGGTGGCCGGCGGGGTCGAGCAGCAGGGTCTCGGTGGACTGGCCGGGGGTGAGGCCGCGCAGCTCCTGGCTGGACATCGAGTTGAGCCAGGTGAGCCGGTCGGGGCCGGCGATGGAGAGCACCCCGCGGTGGGACAGGTCCACGATGGCCGTCCCGGCGAGCAGCTTGCGTTGTTCGGTGTTCGGGCTCCCGTAGTGCGCGGCGACGCCGACGTCGATGCCGTCGGCTTGCACGGCGCCGTCGAGTTCGAGAAGCGGCGACCCTGCGGCGGCTGCGAGCGGTTCGGCGGTGGTGGTCATCGAGCTCTCCTTCGGTGAATGCTCCGGGCGCCCTGCCGACGAGACCGCCTGAGCGCTGTCGACAGGGGGGAACTCCGGCCCATATGCTAGCCCAACGGTCTGAGCGGTCCCCCGTATTCCCCTCACGTCCCGGCCGTCACCCGGCAAGGAGCTAATGATGCGTCTTCCCGCCCGTTCGATCGCCGTACTCCGCCTCAGCGCGGCGGCACTGACCCTGATCGCCGTCGGCGCCACGTTCTTCTCCACGGCGTCGCGGGCCACCATCAACCCGTTCAACTTCTTCGGGTTCTTCACCATCCAGTCCAACCTCCTGGCGGCCGCCGCGCTGAGCGCCACCGCGGTGTTGGTGCTGCTCGGCCGGACGGCGCCGGCCTGGCTGGTCCTGGCCAGGGCGGCGACCACGGCATACATGATCGTCGTCGGCCTGGTCTACAACACCCTGCTTGTCGGCCTGCCCGGTGGCGTGGAGCTGCCCTGGGCGAATACCGTGCTGCACGTTGTCTTCCCGGTGTATTGCCTGCTCGATTGGGCGCTCGTGGCCGACCGGGGGCCGCTACCGTGGCGCCGCCTGTGGGTGGTGCTGGTCTATCCGGTGCTCTGGTGCGCGGTTGTCCTGGTGCGCGGCGCGACGGACGGCTGGGTGCCGTACCCGTTCCTGAACCCGGTGACCGGGTACGGCTCGGTGCTGCTCTACGTGCTGCTGATCGCCGTGGCCGTCATCACGGCCGGCGCGGCGGTGTTCGGGCTCAGCAGGCTGCGCCCGGTCACGGTGCGCAGCGAGCCGGTCAGGACGCGCGGCTGAGCCGGCCGGACGCGTGCGATTGCAGGTCCTGGCCGAGCGCGGCGATATCCCATGCCCAGAGCAGATGGCTGTCGACGAGGCCGTAGAGCCGGGTGGCGGCCGCGTACGGCTTGGCACCGCTGGTCTGCACGATGGCATCGGTGGCGAGATCGATGCGCGGACCCTTCACCTGGCCGAGGTAGAGCTCGATGATGCCGCCAGGATGCACCAGGCTCACCTCGATGTCGAAACCCCCGTCGGTGTTCCGCAGCGTCTCCACGGCTTCCGCGGTCTGGAACGGCGCCGGCCCGACACCGGGCAACAGGCCGGGGCCGGGGTCGCCGGCCTCTTGGGGGCGGCTGAGCCGCCAGTAGCCGGTTTCGGTCATCAGCGGGACCGGTGCACCGGTCGGGGCGACGGTGCCGTCGGCATCCGGGTCGGCCGGTTCGGGCTCGAGCCAGGTATACGAGCTGTAGTTCAGGTGCGGCAGACCGTCGTGGCTGAAACTGATCCGGTGCCCGAACTCACGGGTGACCTTCTTGCCGTCGACTGTGTAGTCGAGGATCCCCGACCCCTCCCAGACGCCGATCAGCCACGACAGCGGAACGAGTTCGGACGGGAGGCCGACCGGAAGTTCGTACACGCTGGGTTACCGCTGGCCCCGGAACAGCTTGAACAGCACGATGCCGGATACCCAGGCGATCGACAGGCTGGCCAGCGCGAGGAGGCCCAGGAACAGGATTTCGAGTGCGAGCGTTGACATGCCCCAACTCTAGCCGTTGGCCGGCCGGAAGCCGCCAGGTGAGGCGAAGTGTTATACGAGGCCGATCAGGGCGAATAACCCCGTCGCGGCACCGAGAACGAGCACGGCACCCACCAGGCTGAGCGTGACTCTGTGCACGTAGCCTTCCTTCTGCCCCGTGGACAGTTGGGCGGCGAGGGTGAGGATGGTACAACCGGCCAGGGACAGGCTGACCCACACCAGCCGGTCCGCGGGGGCGACAAGGACGCCGGTCAGCACCGCACAGACGACGGCGACCAACCAAATCATCACTACACTCAAACGCTTCCAGCTCACTGTCCCATTCTGCACGCCCGAGTCGCATTCCGTGGCACGCTAGTATGGGCCGCACGATACTTGGAGGACCTGCGTGGCGCAGCTGTTGATCCTGACCTCGGCCCTGAATAACGACGTTCTACCGGCCCTGGCGTTGCTGTCCCACAGCACACGACTCATTCCGGCCCAGGCCGATCAGCTCATCACAGCGCCCGATTCCGACCTGATTCTGGTCGACGCCCGGTCCAATCTGATGGCCGCCAAGTCGCTCTGCCAGATTCTGCGCACCACGGGAAGCAGCGTGCCGCTGCTCCTGGTGATCACCGAGGGCGGTCTGACCGCGGTCAGTCCGGACTGGGGTGTCGATGACGTGGTGCTGGACACCGCCGGCCCCGCCGAGGTCGATGCTCGCATCCGGCTCGCCGCCGGCCGCACCCCGCACAACTCGCCCTCCCCCACCATCCGCGCCGCCGGTGTCGTCATCGACGAGGCCAGTTACTCCGCCAAGGTGCACGGCAAACCGCTCGACCTCACCTATAAGGAATTCGAGCTGCTCCGCTTCCTCGCCGCGCACCCGTCGCGGGTGTTCACCCGGGAGCAGCTGCTCAGCGAGGTGTGGGGCTACGACTACTTCGGCGGCACGCGCACCGTCGACGTGCACGTGCGGCGGCTGCGCGCCAAGCTCGGCGACCAGGAGTCCCTGATCGGAACGGTGCGGAACGTCGGCTACAGGTTCAACGTGTACGAGGAAGAAGGAGATCGTGTCCCGCACTCTGTCGGCGCCTGACCTGTCCGACGCCGCTTTCGCGGCGCGCTTCCACGACGTGGCCGATGCGGCTGCGCACACGGATGGCTACCGCCCGTTCAATGAACAGGCCCTGCTCGATGCCCGGTCGGGGCGGCGCAGCCCGCAGCTGCTGCTCGAGGGCGAAGACGCTGTCGGCGCCGCGATCGTCGGGGAGGGGCAGATCGCCCTCGTCGTGCATCCGCGCTATCGCCGGCGCGGCCACGCCACCGCCGCGCTCCGCCGCCTGTTCGAGGATGAGGGCGGCATGTCCGGCGACCTCACCGCCTGGGCCCACGGCGACCTGCCCGGCGCCCGCACCCTGGCCGACAGGTTCGGCTTCAGCGCCGTGCGCACCCTGCTGCAGCTGGAACGTCCGCTGACCGACGCCGACGCCGAGGCCTCCCCCGTGCTGCCCGACGGTGTCGCCATCACCGGGTTCCGGGCGGCCACCGCCGACGAGCCCGGCGACAACGCCGACTGGGTGAGCCTGAACGCGCTGGTCTTCGCCACGCATCCCGAGCAGGGCGCCGTCACCGAGGCCGATCTGGCCGCCCGCATGGCCGAGCCCTGGTTCGACGCCGGCGACCTGCTGCTGGCCCGGGCGAGCACGGATGACGCCGCGCCCGGACGCATCCTGGGTTACAACTGGGTCAAGATCGAACCGGGCGCCCCGCTCGGCGAAATCTACGTGCTCGGCGTGCATCCGGATGCCGCCGGCGCAGGCCTCGGTCGCGCCCTCATGCTGGCGGGCCTGGCCCGCCTCCGGCGGCGCGGCTGCTCGAGCGTGGAACTGTATGTGGAGGCCGAGAGCGCCGGGCCGGTTCGCCTGTACCGCAGCCTCGGATTCACCGACCGCACGGTGGATGTGCAGTACCACCGTTCGCCTCGTTAACGTTCCGTTCACCGTGAACGTCGCGCCCGCTCGGCGCCGGGTGTCAAGATGGACAGATGGACGGCGACAACATCCCAGGCACCTCAGGGCTCGAGAGCGAACTCGACGACGATTTTGACCCCCAGATCGGCAAAAACGATCCGGCGCTACCGAGCGAGCGGTACCTCGACCGGGAGCTGAGCTGGCTGGCCTTCAACCAGCGGGTACTCGAACTCGCCGAGGACCCGGCCCTGCCGGTGCTCGAACGGGCGAACTTCCTGGCCATCTTCGCCAACAACCTCGACGAGTTTTTCATGGTGCGGGTCGCCGGCCTCAAGCGCCGCATCCTCACCGGGCTGGCCGTGCCCACCAATGTGGGCCGAGCCCCGCAGGATGTGCTCTCCGACATCGCCGCCGCCGCTCACGTGCTGCAGGACCGGCACGCTCACGCGTTCCAGGAGCTGGTGCGCCCGGCGCTGGCCGAACACGGCGTGGACATCGTCACCTGGGACAGCCTGAGCGACGTGGACCGCCGGTCGTTGCGCGGCTACTTCGGCAATCAGATCTTCCCGGTGCTGATGCCGCTGGCCGTCGACCCCGCGCACCCGTTCCCCTATATTTCCGGTCTGTCGCTGAACCTGGCCGTGCGCCTGCACAGCTCCAAGACCGGCAAGCAGGAGTTCGCCCGCCTCAAGGTGCCCTCCATGCTGCCGCGCTTCGTGCGGGTGGACCGCACCGAGTCCGTCGACAAGGTGCGCTTCATCACCCTCGAGGACCTCATCGCCAACCACCTCGAGGACCTCTTCCCCGGCATGGACATCCTCGAACACCACGTGTTCAGGGTCACCCGCAACGAGGACGTCGTCATCGAGGAAGACGACACCGAGAACCTGATCAAGGCCCTTGAGAAGGAGCTGCTGCGCCGCCGGTTCGGCCCGCCCATTCGCCTCGAGGTCACCGAGGACATGGACGAGGTGACCCTGGGCCTGCTCGTGCGTGAACTCGACGTGACCGAGCAGGAGGTGTACAGGCTGCCGGCGCCCCTGGACCTCGGCGGGCTGTTCGACCTGCGCATCGACCGTCCCGACCTGCACTACACGAAGCACGTGCCCACCACGGCCGCGCAGCTGCTCACCGGCGAACCCAACGACGAACCCGACATCTTCCGCGCCATCAGCCGCGGCGACGTGCTGCTGCACCACCCGTACGAATCCTTCGCGACCAGCGTGCAGGCGTTCCTCGAGCAGGCCGCCGCGGACCCGAACGTGCTGGCCATCAAGCAGACCCTGTACCGTACATCCGGCGACAGCCCGATCGTGGAGGCGTTGATTGCCGCCGCGGAATCGGGCAAGCAGGTTCTCGCCCTGGTGGAGATCAAGGCCCGCTTCGACGAGCAAGCGAACATCTCCTGGGCGCGCAAGCTGGAGAAGGCCGGCGTGCACGTGGTCTACGGCCTCGTGGGCCTGAAAACCCACTGCAAGCTGGCCCTGGTGGTGCGTTATGAGAAGGGCGTGCTGCGGCACTACAGCCACATCGGCACCGGCAACTACAACCCCAAGACCAGCCGCATCTACGAAGACATGGGGCTGCTGACCGCGGATGACCAGGTCGGCAAGGACCTGACCCGGCTGTTCAACGAGCTCTCCGGCTACGCGATCGAGAAGAAGTTCAAGCGCCTGCTGGTTGCTCCCCTGCACCTGCGCAAGGCCCTGCTCAAGCGCATCGCCGATGAAACCGCGAACGCGCTGGCCGGCAAGCCCGCCGGCATCCGCATCAAGGTCAACTCGATGGTGGACGAGGACATCATCGACGCGCTGTACCGCGCCAGCCAGGCCGGTGTGCCCGTTGACGTGTGGGTACGCGGCATCTGCAGCCTCAAGCCCGGCGTGCCCGGCATGAGCGAGAACATCCGGGTGCGGTCGATCCTGGGCCGCTACCTCGAGCACTCGCGGATCTTCTCCTTCCACACCCTGGGCGAGACCCAGGTCTACATCGGCAGCGCGGACATGATGCACCGTAACCTCGACCGTCGGGTGGAGGCGCTGGTGCGCCTGGTCGACCCGCGGCACCTGGGCGAGGTGGATGCCCTGTTCACCCGGGCGATGGACGAGCGCACCTCGTCGTGGTGGCTCGACGAGAACGGTGAGTGGACCCGGCACCACCAGGACGCCGACGGGAAGCCGCTGGACGACATGCAGAACCGGTTGATGCAGCAGATCGGCCAGCGCAAGCGACCCGTGAGCCGCCGATGAGCGACCTCGCCCCCGTGTTCGCGGCCGGAGCCGTCTGCTGGCGCCTCATCGACGGCCGGATGCACGTGCTGCTGATCCACCGCACCGTGCACGGCGACATCACCATCCCCAAGGGCAAGGTCGACCCCGGCGAGACGCTGCCGGTCACAGCCGTGCGGGAGATCGAGGAAGAGACCGGGCTGGCCATCGCCCTGGGCGTCCCGCTGGGCGTGTCGGAGTACCCGATGCCCAACGGCAAGGCCAAGATCGTGCACTACTGGGCCGCCGAGGTGCTGCCGGAGCACATTCTGCGCTCCACCTTTGTGCCCAACGGTGAGGTCGCCGCCCTGGAATGGGTGACCATCAAGAAGGCCAGGACCTACCTCAGCTACGCCCCTGACGTGGAGATCATCGACGCGTTCGCCCGCCTGGTGGCCCAGGGCATCACGAGCACCTTCGCGATCATCGCGCTGCGCCACGCCAAGGCCACCGCGCCGCACGACTGGTCGGGCCCGGACGCCACCCGCCCGCTCAGCGAACGCGGAGTGACCCAGGCCGCCGCCCTGGTCCCCACGGTGAGCGCCTGGCAGCCGCAGCGCATCTTCACCAGCACCGCCACCCGCTGCGTGACCACCGTGGCACCGCTGTCGGCCGCGACAGGGGTGCCGTTCAAGCGCACCGACCTGATCAGCCAGGATGCTTGGGAGCAGGGCACCTCCGATGTGCGCCACAACGTAGGCAAGCGCATCCGCGCCCGCAAGACCGCGGTGCTCTGCAGCCACGGCCCGGTGCTGCCAGACATCCTGCGCGAGATCGCCCTGGCGACGGGCTCCCCGATGACCCAGCAGCTGGGCAACGCCGCGGCGTTGTCGCCCAGCGGGTTCTCGGTCGTGCACCTCTCCAGCGACAACCCGAGCGCGGGCATCCTCGCCATCGAGACCCACCCGCCGCGCCTCTAACAAGGTTCTCCCAGCGCTCACAGACCCGACCGGGACTGCGGGCGCTGATGTGCGCAGCGCAGGTGGCACGAGGTCCACTCGACGGATGTCGTTTACCTCCCGTTCACCAAGGAGGGGGAGTGTCGTTAACCACACGGATTAGCGTCTACCGAGGGCCAGCACCGGCCCGAAGTTCGCAGGATTCTCCTGTGATCGCATTCCCTGTAGTCAACCTGAAAAGGATCCTTGTGAATCTCATGCGTTTTGGCCGCCCCGCGGTCATTGCTATTGCCGCAGCCCTCGTTCTTTCCTCCTGCGCCTCGAACGAAGCCGGCAGCACGGCTACCGACGACGCCGCGGACAGCACCCTCACCGGCACGATCAACGCCGCGGGCGCCTCCTCGCAGGGCTCGGCCCAGGAAGCGTGGATCTCCGCTTTCCAGACGGCCAACCCGGACGTCACCATCAACTACGACCCGTCGGGCTCCGGCGCCGGCCGCGAGACCTTCATCGCCGGCGGCACCGACTTCGCCGGTTCTGACTCCTACCTGAGCGACGAGGAGCTGGCCGGCACGTTCGCCGCTTGCGCCCCCGACACCCTCGCCGTCGACCTGCCGGTCTACATCTCCCCGATCGCCGTCATCTTCAACGTTGAGGGCGTCACCGACCTCAACCTGGATGCCGACACGCTCGCCAAGATCTTCACCGGCGCCATCACCACCTGGAACGACCCGGCCATCGTCGCGCTGAACGCCGACGCCGACCTGCCGGCCACCGCGATCACCGCCGTGCACCGCTCGGACGACTCGGGTACCACCAAGAACTTCGCGGACTACCTCTTCCAGGCCGCACCCGACGTGTGGACCGAAAAGCCGGCCGACCCGTTCCCGTACGCCACCGGTGAGGGCGCCCAGGGCACCTCCGGTGTCGTCGACGCCGTCACCAACGGCACCGGCACCATCGGCTACGCCGACGCTTCCCGCGCCGGTGACCTCGGTGTCGCCAAGATCAAGGTCGGCGACGAGTTCGTCGAGTACACGGCCGAGGCCGCCGCAGCAGTCGTCGACGGTTCGCCGCTCGTCGAAGGCCGCGCCGACAACGATCTGGCCGTCAAGCTGGACCGCCTCACCACCGACGCGACGCACTACCCGCTCGTTCTGGTGAGCTACGCGCTGGTCTGCACCGAGTACGCGGACGCCGAACAGGGCGCCCTCGTCAAGGAGTACGTCAGCTACATGGCCAGCGAGGACGGCCAGGCTGAGGCTGCGGCATCCGCCGGCGCCGCACCGCTGTCCGCTGACCTGCAGGCCAAGGTTGCCGCTGTCCTCGAGACCGTCAAGTAACTCAACATCCGCTGAGCTTCCGGCTTCAGTAACACCGCCCGGCAGGGCGATCGCGTTGCACGCGGTCGCCCTGTCGGGCACACTGAGGCTTGGGGTCCGGCTCAAGATCCACCCTTACCGGTAACACCTCACCCCTCCAGGGAGACGCTCGGAATGACGACCGCAGTTGACCGTATTGCGATCAAGGCCAAGGAACGACCGGGCGACCGCATCTTCTCCACCGCAACGGTGGTAGCAGGCAGCCTGATCCTGGCCATGTTGGCCGCCGTGGCCCTGTTCCTCTTCGTGCAGAGCATCCCCGCCTTCGTGGCGCCGGCTGACGCCTTCAAGGGCGACTTCAGCAACTTCTGGTCCTACGTGGCCCCGCTGGCCTTCGGTACGGTCTGGTCGGCCTTCCTGGCCCTGCTGATGGCCGTGCCCGTCGCCATCGCCGTGGCCCTCTTCATCTCGCACTACGCCCCGCGCAAACTCGCGCAGGGCCTGGGCTACCTCATCGACCTCCTCGCCGCCGTTCCCTCCGTGGTCTTCGGCCTCTGGGGCATCGGAGTACTGGCCCCGATGGTGCAGCCGTTCTACGCCAACCTCGTCGACTGGTTCGGCTGGTTCCCGCTGTTCGCCGGCCCCGTGTCCGGCACCGGCCGCACGATCCTCACCGTGGCCATCGTGCTCGCCGTGATGGTGCTGCCGATCATCACCGCCATCTGCCGGGAGATCTTCCTGCAGACCCCGGTGCTCTACGAGGAAGCCTCGCTGGCCCTCGGCGCCACCCGCTGGGAAATGATCACCATGGCCGTGCTGCCCTTCGGCCGCGCCGGCATCATCTCCGCCGCCATGCTGGGCCTGGGCCGCGCGCTCGGCGAGACCATGGCCGTGGCCATGGTGCTCTCCCCCAACCCCGAGGTGATCTTCCAGCTGCTCACCTCGCAGAACTCCAACACCATCGCGGCCAACATCGCGCTGAACTTCCCCGAGGCACACGGCGTGGGGGTCAACATCCTGCTGGCCACCGGCCTCGTACTCTTTGTCATCACGCTGATCGTGAACATGATCGCCCGCGTGATCATCAACCGCCGCAAGGCCTTCTCAGGAGCGAATTGATGAGCATCACCATGACCGCCTCCTCTCCCGTGACGAACTCCCTCACCGCCGGCAAACTGCCCAAGAACGCCCCCATGATGGTGCTCGCCGCCAGCTGGCTGGTCGTGGGCGCCATCTTCGCGGTGATCTTCCTCTCCGGCGCGACCGAGAGCTTCAACTGGGCCGGCACGCTGTTCTTCGGAACCGTCCTGTACTGCATCGCCCTGTTTCTGTTCTCCTACTTCGTCGAGGGCACCCGCCGGGCCAAAGACCGCCTGGTCACCGCCCTGGTCACCATCGCGTTCGTGGTGGCGCTGATCCCGTTGATCTCCCTGGTCGGCACGACCATCGTCAACGGGCTGCCCGCCTTCATGACCCCCACCTTCTTCACCGAGTCCCAGCGGAACGTCGTGGGCGCCGGCGGCGGGGCCCTGCACGCCATCGTCGGAACCCTCTTCGTCACCGGGTTGGCCACCCTCATCTCGGTACCGATCGGGCTGCTCACGGCCATCTACCTCACCGAATACGGTCGCGGCCGGCTCGCCCGCGGCATCACCTTCTTCGTCGACGTGATGACCGGCATCCCCTCGATCGTGGCCGGCCTGTTCGCCTACGCCCTGTTCTCGCTGCTGTTCAACGACCCCGGCATCCGGTTCGGCTTCGGCGGCTCGGTGGCTCTGTCGGTGCTGATGATCCCGGTGGTGGTGCGCTCCAGCGAAGAGATGCTCAAGCTGGTGCCCAACGAGCTGCGCGAGGCCGCCTACGCACTCGGTGTGCCCAAGTGGCTGACCATCGTGAAGGTGGTGCTGCCGACGTCACTGGCCGGCATCGTCACGGGCATCATGATCTCGATCTCCCGCGTGATCGGCGAGACCGCGCCGTTGCTGATCGTCGCCGGCTTCACCGCCAGCATGAACTACGACCTGTTCAACGAGCGGATGATGACCCTGCCGGTGTTCGTGTACAACCAGTACGCCAGCCAGGGCGCCGATTCGCAGGCCTACATCGACCGGGCCTGGGCCGGTGCGCTCACCCTGATCGTGATCGTCATGCTGCTCAACCTCGTGGCCCGGCTGGTCGCGCGCACCTTCTCCCCCAAACTCGGCCGCTGACGCAGCCGCCGCCCAGACTCCAGCTTCAACAGATTCGAAGGAACACATGTCCAAGCGCATTGAAGTCAACGACCTCGACGTCTACTACAGCAAATTCCTCGCCGTGGAGGGCGTGTCGCTGACCATTGAACCGCGCACGGTGACCGCGCTGATCGGCCCCTCCGGCTGCGGCAAGTCCACGTTCCTGCGCACCCTCAACCGCATGCACGAGGTCATCCCCGGCGCTCACGTCGACGGTGAAGTGCTCATCGACGGCAACAACCTCTACGGCCCCGGCGTCGACCCGGTGCTCGTGCGCCGTCAGGTCGGCATGGTGTTCCAGCGGCCCAACCCGTTCCCCACCATGTCGATCGGTGACAACGTTCTGGCCGGCGTCAAGCTGAACAACCGTCGGATGGCCAAGAGCGACGCCGACGCGCTGATCGAACGCTCGCTGAGCGGCGCGAACCTTTGGAACGAGGTGAAGGACCGCCTGGACAAGCCCGGCTCGAGCCTCTCCGGCGGCCAGCAGCAGCGTCTCTGCATCGCCCGCGCCATCGCCGTGCAGCCCGACGTGATCCTGATGGACGAGCCCTGCTCCGCGCTCGACCCGATCTCCACCCTCGCGATCGAGGACCTCATCGAAGAGATGAAGACCGACTACACGATCGTCATCGTGACGCACAACATGCAGCAGGCCTCGCGGGTTTCGGACCGCACCGCGTTCTTCAACATCGCGGGCACCGGCAAGCCGGGCAAGCTCATCGAGTACGACGACACCACCACGATCTTCTCCAACCCCACCGTGCAGGCCACCGAGGACTACGTCTCCGGCCGCTTCGGCTAACCACGCACCCGTTGCTCCAGCCGCCCGGTCGACCCCAAGGTCGCCCGGGCGGTTTTTCGTTCCCGCCGTGCGTGTTCCCCGTGTACCACCGTCGTGTCGCGAAAGCGGCCAAACGGTCACCTCGTGCCCCGCGAAGCAGCCACGCGGCCGCTCTCGCGGAACCGTCGTGTCGCGAGAGCGGCCAAACGGTCACCTCGTCACCCGCGAAGCAGCCACGCGGCCGCTCTCGCGCGACGGGTGGCTGCGCTAGGCCCCGGTGCGGGCCAGCAGGGACGCGTTCAGGGCGCGGGTGAGCTCGGTGTCGTGGGGGAACTCCACGCCGTCCAGGGCGGTCACAGCGACCGCGAGACGCACGCTGGAGACCAGCCATGCCGCATCCGCCGCCCGCAGCTCATCGACGGTGACATCGCGGTACTCGACGCTCTCCCCGTGCGCGGTGAGGTACTCGAACACGCTCTGCTGGGTGGTGCCGTGCAGGATGGCGCCGCTCGGCGCCGGAGTGACGTAGCGGCCGTCGATGCGCAGAATCACGCTCGACGTGGGGCCCTCCATGACATAGCCGTCGTGGGTGAGGAAGATGGTGTCATCGGCGCCACGGCGCTTGGCCTCGCGCAGGGCAGCCATATTGATGGCGTAGCTGAGGGTCTTGGCGCCCATCAGCAGCCAGGGTGCCTGCTCGGCGACCCCGCGCGGGTAGCCGCGGTCGAGGGTGATCACCCTGATGCCGTTCTCGCGCACCGCGGTGAAGTCGGCGGCGCGGGTGGCGTGCAGCCAGGCGGTGGGCGCGGGTCCGTGCTCGACGCCGCGGCTGAGCACGAACTTGAGCGCCAGTTCGCCCTCGCCGGGGATCCGGGCCACTGCATAGGCGATCGCGGCGCGCCACTGGGCGGGGTTGGGCACCGGCAGGTCGCAGATCTGGGCGGAGTTGACGAGCCGGCTGATGTGCGGCTCAACCTCTTGCGGGTGCCCGTTGACCACGCTGAGGGTCTCGAAGATGCCGTCGCCGCGTTGGGTGCTCAGCTCGGCGACCCGCAGTGCCGGGGCGCCGGAGTCGATCTCGTGGAACGTGTCCACGAAGTCGGTGCGGGTGGAGTCGGCCGGCTCCGGGTCGATGAGCAGCGTGAAAGGCAGGGTCATGTCTCGAGCCTACCCACCCGGCTCAGCTGGCCTCCAGCTCTGTGGCCCACAGCGAGCCTGCGCCAGCGAGTTGCCATGTGACGCCCCTTCCGGCTCGGTGAAAGGGCCTGAACCGGCAACTCACCGCTGGGTGCGGGGCCGACTTGCCAGTTGCTGCCCCTTCCGGCGGGCAGGAGGGGCCTGAACCGGCAACTCACCGTCGAGGTGGCTCTTGGCGCTGCGGAAGAGAACCCCTCCGGCGTCTCGGCGGGGGACTTTGCGGCAGTAAGGATGCTGCCGGCCAGTGACTTCGGTCAAGGTACCGCTTCAGGGCCCCGGACGGGGAACTTTGCGGCAAGTCGGGATCGTCGGGATGCTGGCCTCGCGCCACGCGGGCCGGCGCCGACCGGCGCGGGCAGGTACGGGCCGGCCCGGTCCGGACCGGCAGGTGCCGGCACCGGGCGCGGGGCCGTTGGCGAGCGAGCTAGCTCTGGATGGCGACGATCGGGTCGCTGGTGGGCTGCTCGGATCCACCCGACGGTTCCACCGTGACACCGACGGCGTCGCCGGCGGACATGGTGCCGTCGAGCACCCGCCAGGCGGTGCCGGAGCCGTCGGAGTCGAAGGTGCCGGCCGGGACGGGCCCTGCGGTTCCGATGTACCAGAGCTGGTAGTCCTGGTCGTCGCCGAGGGCGGGCAGGTCGTCGACGATGATCGCGGACAGGCCGAGCTCTCCGGACCACACCAGCGTGGCATCCTGGCCGTCGGCGGTCTTGGTCGACGCCCGCTGGCTGTCGGAGGCCGCGTTGATCTCGGCGAGGCTGGCGGCCTGCTCTTGGGCGAAGTCCTGGCTGGGATCGCCGTAGAGGGCTTGGCCGGCGAACGTGCCGCCGACGAAGAGGGCGGCGGCGGCGGCGGCCGCGACGAGGTACCCGGCGGGACGCTGGAACCAGCGGCGCTGGGCCCGTTCGGCGGCAGAGCCCGGGGCGGCGGCGGATCCCTTGCCGGCGGCGAACTTGTCGGCCGAGGACGCCGAAGTCGAGGCGGCGCCGGGAACGGCAGCGGCACGAGCGGACCCGGAACCGATCGGGATGGCCGCGGGCGGCGCATCCGTCGTGGCGGTGGGTTCGTCAGGAGTCACCGAGTCGGCTGCGGGCGGGAGCGGGGAGAGCTGCGGGGTGGAGGCCAGCTGTGCCATCAGGCCGGCCTTGAGCGCGCTGGAGGGCTGCACGGGCGCTACCGACAGGCCGAGGGCCACGGCGGTGTCGCTGAGTTCGGCGGCCTCGATGCGGGCCTGCTCCGACTGAGCCAGGTACCGCTCGTATTCGGCGGCCTCGTCGGCGCTGAGGGCGTGCAGGGCGTATGCGCCGGCCAGGTCGGCCGGGTTGTTGGTGGGACCGTTGCCGGTCAGATCGGTGTCGGGCTTGTCGGTGTCGCTCATGCGCCCACCCCCAGTTCATCTCGCAGACGAATTAACCCGTCGCGCAGCCGGGTTTTCACGGTGCCGAGCGGGATGTGCAGGTGGTCGGCGACCTCACGGTGACTGAAACCGCTGAAGTACGACAGGCTCACGGCCTGGCGTTGCAGTTCGGTCAGTCTGGACATCGCCTTCTCCACCCTTTCATGCTCGATTTTGACCTCGACGGTTTCGGCGACGTGGTCATAGGGAACCGCGAGGTCGCGGATTCCGATTTTGGTGTCCCGGTCGCGGCCGGCCTGCGACGACCGAATCCGGTCGATCGCACGTCGGTGCGCCATGGTCATGATCCAGGTCGAGGCCCCGCCACGCTGCGACTCGTACCGCGATGCCGTCTGCCAGATCTCCAAGAAAATCTCCTGGGTCACTTCCTCCGACTGTGCGTGATCGATCAGTACGCGCTTGACAAGGCCAAGCACCCGTGGAGCGATCTGGTCGTAAAGCTCACCGAAAGCCGATTGGTCGCCTTCGGCTACCCGAGCGAGCAGCTCTTCTTTCGAAGGCGCTGTCGACGAGGCGTCGAGGTCGAACTCAGCAGTCATGAGATCCAGCATGTCAGGTCCAGTCCCCTTCCATGCTTAGGGTTCGGTACCGAGTCCCTGCTGGATTGGTCTGGAGCGAAAAAGATCCGCCCGGGTGGCCGCCGGGCAAAGTGAAGGCCGGACCGCAGAACGCCTCTCGGCGTGAGGCCGTTCTAGACGGCGAATATTGGAGCCCGGGGTTACTACGGTCCGGCCAGCATCAAGTGTAAACGACATCGGCTGAGAGTTCATTCCGGGATGCCCGGGAAATTATTCGAGGGAGTCGCTGCGCCACAGCCGGGCGCAGGAGGTGAACTCCTGCGCGGTGGTGGAGAACCGCAGGGCCCGGGTGGTCAGCTCCGAGGACCGGCCTGGTTCGGTGCTGTCCAAGTCGTCGGCGACACTCGCGCAGCCGGCGCCGATCACCCGGCAGAAGGCGGCTGCCCGGTCCAGGGCGACGGCGAAGTCGCCGGTGAACACGCCCCGGAGGATCTCGTCGGCGAGCAGGATGATCTCGGCCGGACCGGTCGGCACCGCCGCACCGGCGACGAGGGGGTCGATGGTGACGGCCACGTCGATACCGCGCTGGTAAAGGAACGCCGTGCCATCGGCATCCTGCCGGATCAGCAGCCGCACCAGGTAGATGCGCCAGAGCGCGCCCGGCAGGCTGCGCGGCGTGGCCCGCGACCACAGCTCCGCCACCGCGTCGATGCCGTGCTCGTCGGTGTACGCCACCAGGCGCTCCACGACCTCGGGGTCGGGGCTGTCACGCACCCTGGCGATCAACGCCTGGGCGGTCTCGTGGGCGACCCGGCTGATCTGCGCGGGATCTTCGCCGCCCATCATCGATTCGAACTTGGCGCCCGAGAACTGGGTGGGCTTGTGGAAATCGTCGGCCATCGCTCTCCTCCTGGCTTTCAGGGCAGCGTAGTCGGGTACGTCGCCGGATGGTGTGGGTGTTGCCGGCCGACGTCTGTGGCGGATGCATCCACGCTAGTCACAAAAACCGTCCGCCAATCCACGCTAAGTTATTAACCGCGGGCCTCTAGCTCAGTTGGTAGAGCAAAGGACTTTTAATCCTTGGGTCGTCGGTTCGAGCCCGACGGGGCCCACTTTCTTAACGCCGGGGGTGTTCTCGGGTGCCGGGACCCGGCCGGTCGATCGTGCCGCGCCTGGCTGCTCACGACGGCCCCGATTCGTTGCTGTCGGCATCCTGGATCACCAGGAGCATGGTGCCCTCGGGATCGCGCAGGTACGCGACCCGTTCACCCCACGGCATGTCGGCCGGCGGCACCACGACAGCGTCGGCCGCGGCCTCGACCACGGCCGCCAGGTCGGGCACGTACAGACACAGGTCCACGGCGTGCCCGGTCGCCGGGCGGGGGGTCTCGCCGTAGAGGGCCGGCGCCGTGCCCCGACCGAGGGCGACCTGACCGGCACCGATGCGCAGGGTGAGGTAGTCCGGCTCACCGCGCTCGGGAAACCGGTAGTCGACAACGCCGGACAGCACTCTCGCGTACCATCTCCAGGTGGTCGCGAGATCGACACAATTGACGACCGGGAACAGCTCGCCTCTGGCCATGGCCCCACCCTAGGATCGTCACCGCAATCCCACAACGGCCGGCCGAGACTGGGCACGCGCACGGAATGTCCTGCGAGTCTTCAGTGTTTCCCCCTCCGTAGACGCGCATTCTGGTGTGCTGTAGTCCGGCCGCGGGCGCGTAATCGGCGCTTCGGCGCAGGACGGCGCACATACCGCGCGTCAGGAGAGGAGCCCAGTGCGCAAGAACATCGACGTCGAGGTGGAGACCGGCGTGATCGAGAAGTACCGCCGACACCCCAACGGCAATGGGTGGGTGTCCGGCAAGTCGACCGTGCAACCGAGCGCGTTCATCTCCGAGTCCGCCTACATCGAGTCAGGCGCGCAGGTGGGTCGGGAGTCGTGGGTCGGGCCGGGCAGCTGGATCGACCACGACGTCGTCATCGGCGACAAGGTGTTCGTCGGCCAAAACGTGCACATCGGCGAGGGCAGCCTCGTCTCGGGCGGTGCCCACCTGGGCAGCCATGTGCGCATCGGCCGCAACGTGCGGATCGCCGCCGGTGTACGCCTGGACCGGGACACCCGGGTGCCCGACGGCACCGACGTGGCCGCGGGCAACGTGGGCGCGGACGGTCGCCGCTCACACGGGCTGGCCGCGTGAGCATCCGTTTGGCCCGGTAAAAGCGCAAAACCCGCGAGCACCCGGTGCACGCATCCGGCTCCGACAGGAGCAGGATGGGGTCATGACACGTCGCGCACCGGTCAAGGACATCAACGAAGACGACCTCGTTATCGGCACCCCCAAGAAGGCCGCCGCCGGCCTCGAGGCGGTGGTGGTGGCGCTGGACCGCGGCATCGCGCAGGCCGGGGTCGGTCGCACCGCCCGGGCGCTGCTGCGGCTCAACCAGCGAAACGGCACCGACTGCCCGGGCTGCGCCTGGCCGGAGTCGACCGGGCATCGCAAAACCGCCGAGTTCTGCGAGAACGGCGCCAAGGCCGTGGCCGAGGAGAACACCCTCCGCACCGTCGGACCGGGATTCTGGGCCGAGCACTCGCTCGCCGACCTGGCCGACAAGACCGAGTACTGGCTGGGCAACCAGGGCCGTATCTCGCAGCCCGTGGTGGTGCGCCCCGGCGACACCCACTACTCCCCCATCGCCTGGGAAGACGCCTTCGCGCTGATCGGCGAGAAGATCCGCGCCACCACGGCGGACCGCACCGTGTTCTACACCTCGGGCCGCACCGCCAACGAGACCGCGTTCCTGTACCAACTGTTCGCCCGGTCGATCGGCACCAACAACCTGCCGGACTGCTCGAACATGTGCCACGAATCCTCTGGGTCGGCGCTGAACCCCACGATCGGCATCGGCAAGGGCACCGTCTCGCTGGAGGACATCCACGTGGCCGAACTGATTCTGGTGGTGGGCCAGAACCCGGGCACCAACCACCCACGGATGCTGTCCGCCCTGGCCGACTGCAAGGCCAACGGCGGCAAGGTCGTCGCCGTGAACCCGCTGCCCGAGGCCGGGCTGTTCAACTTCAAGGACCCACAGACCCCCACCGGTCTGGTGGGCCACGGGGTGCCGTTGGCCGACGAGTACCTGCAGATCAAGGTCGGCGGTGACCTGGCCCTGTTCCAGGCGCTCGGCCACCTGCTGCTCGAGGAGGAGGCCCGGGTACCCGGTTCCGTGGTGGACCAGGAGTTCATCGACCTGAACACCGACGGCATCGAGGCCTACCGGGCCGCCCGCACCGAGATCGACTGGGTCGAAACCGAGAAGGCCACCGGCCTGTCGCGTCTGGAGATCAGCGTGGTGGCGAAGATGCTCGCCGCGTCGAAGGCCACCATCATCTGCTGGGCGCTGGGCCTGACCCAGCAGCCGCACTCGGTGAACACTCTCAAGGAGATCATCAACCTGCTGTTGCTGCAGGGTAACTTCGGCAAGCCCGGCGCCGGCGCCTGCCCGGTACGCGGGCATTCCAACGTGCAGGGCGACCGCACCATGGGGGTGTGGGAGAAGCCCAAGGAGGCCATGCTCGCCGCGCTCGACGCCGAGTTCGGCATCGTCTCACCCCGCGAGCACGGCCTCGATTCGGTGAACACCGTCGAGGCGTTCGAGAACGACGACGTCGACGTTTTCGTGTCGATGGGCGGCAACTTCGCGCTCGCCTGCAGCGACACCGACCTGCTCGAGGCCGCGATGCAGCGGGTGGGCCTGACCGTGCACATCTCCACCAAGCCGAACCGGTCGCATGTGATGCACGGGGTCACCTCGCTCATTCTGCCGACGCTGGGCCGCACCGACACCGATGACAAGCATCCGTCGGGCCGGCAGGTTCTGTCGGTAGAGGACTCGATGTCGATGGTGCACTCCACCCAGGGCAGGCTCGCCCCGGTCTCCGAGCACCTGCTGGCCGAACCGGTGATCGTGGCGCGGATGGCCAGGGCCACGCTCGGCGACGACCACCCGGTGGACTGGAAGGCGATGGCGGAGGACTACGACGTCATCCGCGACCACATCGCCCGGGTGCTGCCGGGTTTTGAGGACTTCAATAAGCGGCTGCGCGACAAGAACGGCTTTGTGCTGCCCAACCCGCCGCGCGACACCCGCAGCTTCGCCACCGACATCGGCCGTGCCCGGTTCACGGTGAGCCCGCTGGAGTACCTCACCCCACCGCCCGGGCACCTGATTCTGCAGACCATGCGCAGCCACGACCAGTACAACACCACCTTCTACGGGCTGGATGACCGCTATCGCGGCATCAAGGACGGCCGCCGGGTGATCCTCATCCACGCTGACGACGTCACCGAGCTGGGCTTTGCGGACCGCGATCTGGTCGACGTGATCAGCACCTTCGGCGGGCAGGAACGCCGGGCCGACAAGTTCAGGCTCGTGGTGTACCCCACCCCGCGCGGCTGCGCGGCGGCGTACTTCCCCGAGGCGAACCAGCTGATGCACCGGGAGTTGGTGGCCCGGGAATCGAACACCCCCGGCTACAAGGCCATGAGCGTGCGGTTCATCCCGCACGAGGCCGGGCTGCCGGTTCTGAGCTGACGCCGGGCCGCTGAGGCGGGCAGCTGTTGTCCGATCGGGGCACAGTCGCGGCCGGGTCAGACCGCGGCGAGCGCGCCCTGCACGATGCGCTCCTCGCCGGCGTAGATCACCATCGAGTCGCCGCGGAGGAAGCCGACCAACGTCAGGCCCACCTCGTGCGCGAACTCGGCGGAGAGCGACGACGGCGCCGACACCGCGGCGAGCACCGGGATGCCGGCCATCAGCGCCTTCTGGGCGAGTTCGAAGCTGGCCCGGCTGGAGACCATCAGCACGGTCCCGCGCAAAGGGAGCAGGTTCTCTTTGACCGCCCAGCCGATCACCTTGTCGACGGCGTTGTGCCGGCCCACGTCTTCCCGCAGCACCAGCATCTCGCCCGTGGCCCCGTCGAACAGGGCGGCCGCGTGCAGGCCCCCGGTCTTCTCGAACACCGCCTGCGCCTGGCGCAAAGTGTCGGGGAACGTCGTGAGCAATCCGGCGTCGACGCGGACGGCATCCGCCCGCACGTCCCAGGTGGACTTGGTGCGCACGGCGTCGATGCTTTCCTTGCCGCACAGCCCGCAGGAACTGGTGGTGAGGAAGTTCCGCTCCATGCCGGGGGTGGGCCCGGCGACGCCGGGCGCCAGGCGCAGGTCGAGCACGTTGTAGGTGTTCACGCCCTCCGCGGTGGCGCCGGCGCAGTACCGGGCGGTGGCGAGGTGCTCCGCCCGGGTGAGGATGCCCTCGGAGACCAGGAAACCGGCGGCCAGATCGACGTCGTGGCCGGGGGTGCGCATGGTCACGGCCAGGGAACGGCCGTTGACCCGCATCTCGAGCGGCTCCTCGACCGCGAGCACGTCCTCCCGGCGGATCGGCGGCTGGCCCACCGTAAGCCGGGTGATCTTGCGCCGTGCCGTGACTCTACTCATGGGTGCCCTCCTCGGGAGTGCGTCAGGTGTGCCGTGCGGGATCACCGGAACCTCCTTCGAGCCTAATCCTCGGATTCGAATGGTGGGAGGGACCGGGCCGTTCGCGAAAGCGTTCTTATGGCTGCTTGGAGCGCCGCGAAGTAGCCATCCGGCCGCTCTCGCGGAAGGGACAACACGCGAGAGCGGGACCGTGGCTGCTTCGATGGTCGGGGCGGCGTGGGCATGCCGGGGACGATTGCCGCGTACCGTGGTGTCATGGCACTTCCCCCTCTCGTCGAGCCCACCGGCCCGCTCAGCCCCACCGAAACCGCGCGTCTGCAGCAGGTGCGCAACCTGCCCCAGCTGCGACTGCCCCCGATCGATGACCTCGGGCACCGCCGCCTCGCGGCCGCCCGCGTGCTGGTGCTGGGCACCACGGGCCTCAGCGCGCCCGCCGTGCGTTCCCTCGCCGCGGCCGGGGTGGGCACCATCGGGCTGGCCGACGTGGGCCCTCTCGACGTCGACGCCCTGGTGCTCGCCACCACCACCATCCTGACCCTCTCCCCCGACACCGCCGTGACGGCGCACGACGAGGACCTCACGGCCGAGTCGGCTACCCGCATCCTCGGCGGCTACGACCTGGTGATCGACGGCAGCGACCTCACCCCGCAGCCGTTCCTCGTTGGCGACACCTGCGCCAGCCTCGGCCTGCCGCTGGTGTGGGGCTCCGTGGCCCGCGGCAACGCCGAGGTGTCGGTGTTCTGGTCGAGCCCACCACGACGCAGCGGCCAGCGCTCGACCCGGTTGCGCGACTTCTTCGGCACGGATGCGGCCGGCGCGGCCGCTGCCCCCGCCGACCCCGGCGTACTCGGTGCGTTGCGCGGCCAGGCCGGCGCGATCCTGGCGGCGGAGGCCGTCCGCCTGATCACCGGCACCGGCGAGCCGCTGATCGGCCGGGTGCTCACCATCGATGCCGAGTCCGGCCGGTTCGACGCCGCTCAGTTGCCGGTGGCTCAGCCTGCCGCCTCCGGTGCCAGGATCGAGACCGACGGCGCGGAATCCGCGCCCGGTGCCACCATTACCGCCACCGCCACCGCCACCGAGGAGTGACACCATGAGCACTAACATCCCGCTCCCTCCCGAAGCCCTCGACGAGTGGCTGGCCGCCCTCGCGACCCGGCTCGGCCTCGACGCCGACGTGGTCCCCACCGGACTGCTTCTGGACGTGGCCCGGGACGTGGCGCACAATGTGGCCCGGCCGGCGGCGCCGCTGAGCCTGTTTCTGGTGGGGCTGGCTGCCGCGCAGAACGGCGGCAGCGCCGAGGACATCACCGCGGCGAGCGCCGCTGCGACCGAGCTCGCTCTGGGCTGGCCCGCCCCGCCCGAGTAACGGCTCTCCCACCGAAGTAGCCCCCGCGCAAACGAGTTGCCCCGGCACACCGGGGCATCTCGTCCGGAACAGGGCACCTCGGCGTTCCCTACGGCCGCTTCGCGACGGTCAGCAGGATCGCCGCATCCTCTTCGGCCTCGAGGCTGTGCCTGGCGTCGGGCACGATGAGCAGGTCGCCGGTGCGCGCCTGCCAGGAGTCCTCCCCCACGATCAGGCGCACCCGCCCGCTCACCACGAAGACGGTCGCGTCGCCCGGGTTCTCGTGCTCGGCCAGGACGGTGCCCTTGACCATGCCGATGACGGTCTGGCGCAGCACCTTCTCGTGGCCGCCGTACACGGTGTCGGCCGCCCGGCCGCTGCTGGCGGTGGTGGCCGCGGCGAGTTGCTGGCGGGCGAGGGCGTCGATCGAGATCTTCTGCATGCCGCCAGCGTACGACTCCGCCGCCGGTTCGGGTTACCGGGTCGCGCTGGTGGCGCGAATGACCTCGTTAAGGGTGTCCCGCAGGGCGATCAGGGTCTCGGGCGACATCTCCAGGGTGCCGGCCACCCGTTCCGGGATGGTCTCGGCGATGTGGCGCAGCTCGCGGCCGTGCTCGGTCAACGTCACCTGCAGCGCACGCTCATCGGTCGCCGACCGCTCCCGGCGGATGTGGCCGGTCGCCTCCAGCCGCTTGAGCAACGGTGACAGGGTGGCCGGCTCCAACCGCAGCACCTCGGCCAGGCTGCGAAGGGTGCGCGGATGCTGCTCCCACAGCGCCAGCATCACCAGGTACTGCGGATGGGTGAGGCCCAGCGGCTCCAGGATCGGCTTGTACAGGGCCACAGTCGTGCGTGCCGCCACGGTGAGGGCGAAGCAGACCTGGTTCTCCAGGGCGAGCACGTTCGGTTCGGTCATCGCGTCTCCTGCGCGGGCATCCGGGGCCGGGCATCCGTCGTCTGGCACCCGTGGCCACACCGCCATTTAGTTAGTACACTAACTATTATGACCTCTGCCAAGAAACGCAAACCGACCATCAAGGAGGCCGGCGGCTTCACGGCGTGGTTGAACGGTCGATTGTTGCCCTTCATCGGCCCGCCGCCGCTGGGCCCGTACGACGACGAGGTGCCCGCGCAGGAGCGCCCGGTGGCCCGGTGCCCGCTCTGCGGGGAGCCGATGACCGCGCACGACATCGACCGGAGCGGCGAGCGCACCCAGCTGCGCTGCCCGCAGCCAACGGCCGCCGAGTAGTACTCTGCGCAGCAACCCGTCGCCGGAGCGCACGCGGTTAGGTGTGCGTACGCCGCCATCCGCCTAGAACTGGGCGTCGATCTCCACCACGAGGTCCCAAGCGCCCTCTTCGGCGTTGCTGAGCACGACCACGTCGAGACCGCTCTTGGGGTAGTGCCTCAGGATGCCGCTGGCGCCGGCGTTGACGCCGTCCTTGTAGTACGAGCGCACCTTGCCGTTGTCGTCGAGGTCGAACTCGAGGCCGAAGCCGTACTTCACGTCGTCGTCATAGTCCACCTGCGGGGTGAAGAACTCGTCGGTGTACTCCTTGGAGAGCAGCTGGCCGCCGCGGACGGCGTTGAGGAAGTTCATCAGGTCACCGGCGGTGGTGTGGGCGCCGCTATCGGGCGAGCCGATCGCCGGGGAGCTGTAGATGTTCGAGACCCAGCTGCCGTCCTCGCGGCGGTCCCAGCCCTCGGCGACCCGCTCCACAGCGTCGCGGCGGTCGAAGAAACCGGAGTCGGCCATGCCCGAGCGGGCAAAGACCTCTTCGCGCACATAGTCGCGGTAGGACAGGCCGGAGGCCCTCTCCACGGCCAGCCCGGCGAGGATATAGCCGACGTTGCAGTCCTCGACCTGCACCCCAGGCGGGGCCAAGCGCGGCTTGTCGGCGAACAACGGCAGGAAGTCGATCGTTTCGATCAGCGAGTAGTTGGGGGTCACAGCCCAGTACTCGTCGTAGTCCTCGCCGGCCTCCTCGTCGACGTCATCGGCGATGCCGCTGGTGTGGGTGAGCAGGTGCAGCAGGGTGACGTCGGTGCCGATCGCGCTGCCACCCAGGTCCACGTACTCGTGGATCGACGCCTCGAGGTCGAGCCGGCCGGCATCCACTTGCTGCAGCACGGCCACACTGGTGAAGAGCTTGGTGATCGACGCCGTGTCGAAGCGCGTGTCCAGGGTGTTGGGCACCTGCCAACGCGGGGTGGCGAACCCGCGGGCCGCCTCAAAGATGGTGCGGTCGCCGTCACGCACCAACACCACGCCGGAGAAATCGCTGTCATCGAGAAAAGTCTGTATTGCCTGGGTATCCACCCTTCGAGCGTAGCGAACGGCGACGGCTTTCGTGCCGACGGCTGGGCCGGTGCCGGCCGCCCCGCACGCCCCGGCGCTCGGCGATCAGCCGCGGTGCCGGGACTTCTTGGCCAGGGCGGCGAGGTCGATCTTGCCGACGGCCCGCATACTGGCGGCGCGGGCGGCCTCGTAGCCGGGCTGGTTCGGGTCGACGCGCTGGGCCAGGAGACGGGCCGCGAGCGCGTCGTTGATCTCCTGGAGCGCATCCGCTCGGGCCTTCTGCACGAGAGCGGCGACCTGTTCGTCGTCGTCGGCAATCTCCCGCAACCGTTCGGCGACGTGGTCGTGCAGGGTGCGTCGCCGACCCAGCCGCACGACGTCCCTGCGCTTGTTCTCCAACTCCCGGCTCTTGCCCGCACCGGTGGTGCGCGAGAGGTGGGCGCCGAGGCGTTCGACGCGGGTGGAGTCCTCGTCGTTCTGCCGGGCCACCTCGAGCAGTTCCTGCCTGGCGAGCGCGGCATACTGTGCAGGGTCATAGTCGCTGTGGTCGCGGAGGGCGCCGACGATGATGCGGTTCTTCAGGGCCATCCGCACGGCGGCGAGGGCGATGAGCATGCCCTCGTCGACGATCCTGCCGGTGGAGGGCGTGGCCGGGCCCGGGGCGGCGCTGCCCTGGGTGTTGTGCGAACCGTTCTCCACCGTTTCAGTATGGCTCACCGCGGTGGGCGCCGTCAGAGTGTCCGGGTATCCGCATCGGCCGGATCCGCCAGGTGCCAGGCGGTCACAGGCCGAACACGAGCACCGCCCCCTGGGCGAGCGAGAAGATCACCAGGCCGGCCAGCGCACCGACGACGGTTCCGTTAATGCGGATGAACTGCAGGTCCTTGCCCACCTGCAACTCGATCTTCTCGGTGGTCTCGGCCGGGTCCCAACGCTCCACGGTTTCGGTGATCACGCCGGCGATCTCGTGCCGGTACTTCTGCAGCAGGTAGCCGGCCGCATCCGCCAGCCAGCGGTCGATGCGGGCGCCCAGCGATGCGTCGCGCACCAGCCGGCCGCCCACATCCAGCACCGTCGAGGTGATGCCGGTGCGCACGGCGCTGGCCGGATCGGCCAGGGCGCTCAGCAGCGACTGCTTCACGGACTCCCACGCGTCGCCGGCGAACTCGCGCAGCTTGGCGTTGTCGACCAACTCGAGCTTGAGCAGCTCGACCCTCTCGATCATGGTGTCATCGTGCTGCAAGTCATCCATCAGCTCGGCCAGGTAGCGGTCGATGGCTGCGCGCAGCGGATGCTCAGGGTCGGCCTGCACCGTTGCCACAAAACCGAGCACCTCGCGATAGGCCTTGTCGTCGACCATTTCGCCGACGAAGCCGGGCACCCAGCGGGGCAGCCGGGTCGACACCGAGGTGCCGAACGCCTCGGGGTGGGTCTGCAGCCAGCTCTGGGCCTTGTCCACCAGCAGGTCGACCGCGGCGTGGTGCCGGCCGGAGACCACCAGGTTCTCGCCCAACCGGCCCAGGCTCGGCGCCCACGAAGGTTCGAGCAGGTGCTCGCGGGCGACGCCCTCGAGCAGGTCCTTGATGTCGTCGTCGCTGAGCAGGTCGAGCAGCCCGGTGCCGGCGTGCGCGAGTTCGTCGGTGAGCCGTTCGGCGTTGGCGGGCTGCACCAGCCAGGCGCCGAGGCGGCGGGAGATGCCGATGGACTCGAGCTTGCCGCGCACCACGGCATCGGAGAGGAAGTTCGACTCCACGAATTCGCCGAGGCTCTCGCCGATCTCGTCCTTGCGGTTGGCGATGATGTTGGTGTGCGGGATGCGCAGCCCCAGCGGGTAGCGGAACAGCGCGGTGACGGCGAACCAGTCGGCGATCGCGCCCACCATGCCGCCCTCGGCGGCGGCACGCACGTACTCGAGCCACGGGTAGCGGTCCTGCAGCGCGAACGACACCGCGAAGACCACGGCCATGGCCACGAGCAGACCCAGGGCCAATCGCTTCATGCCCACGAGTGCGACCCGGCGGGCCTCGTCGGAGGCGCTGAGTGGGGCTCGGCCGCCGGGAGCGGTGGGGGCGGATGTACGCAGGGAGGGTGTTGCCATGGGTCTGGTCGTTCCTCGTCGGTCCGGGAGCGCGGTGTGCGCAGCGCTCCCGCCACCCTAGGCCGGGTTGCTCAGGCTGCGAAACCCGTCGGGGTGATTCCCCAGCGAACGACCCAGTCCTCGCCGGGAGCCAGCCAGCGGAGGCCGTGGCCGGAGTTGAAGGCATCCGCCGGTGCGGTCATCGGCTCGATCGCCACGGCCTGGCCGAGCTCGGTGGTGTCGCCGCCGTCCGCGGTGCCGGTGCGCACCGGGAAGTTGCGCGGTGTGAACGCCTGCACGTAGGCCATGTTCTCGTCGCCCCAGAGCGTGACCCGGCGGCCGTCCGGAGCGGTGAGGGAGTGCTCCCCGCGTCCGTCCCGAACGATCACACCGCCGAACCCGTCGTCAAGGTCGAGGTCGTCCACCCGGGCGCCTGCGCGCAGGTCGAACGCGGTGCCGTCGACGGGGCTGACGCCGATGGGGTTGAGCCGGTGGTCAACGTCGATGTGGCTGGTCGCGTTCAGGCGCAACACGAGGTCGCCGGTGGGCACGTCACCGATCTTGAGGTAGGGGTGGGTGCCCAGGGCGACCGGGGCACTCTCGCTGCCGACGTTGCGGATGGTGTGGGTGACGGCCAGGCCGTCGGCCGTGAGCGCATAGCTGACGGTGGTGTCCAGCTGGTACGGGTAGCCGGCCTGCGGGTAGACCGTGGCGGCAAGGGTCACCTCGGCGTCGCTCTGGGCGACCAGCCGATAAGCCGTGACGGCGAGCAGCCCGTGGATGGCGTTCAGCTGGGTCGGCTCGGTGATGGCCAGCAGGTGCCGCACGCCGTGCTGGGTCCAGATCGCGTCGCGGATGCGGTTGGGCCAGGGCACCAGCACGGTCCCGGCGCCGAGCGGCGGTACGGACCTCGCCGCGAAGCCCTCCACCAGGTCTGTGCCGTTGAGCGCATATTCACGGATGCCGGCGGCGACCTCGGTGATGGTCGCCGTGGCCGGGCCCTGCGGGGTCTGCAGGGTGAGGCTGTATTGGGTTCCGGTGGCGGCAGCAAACGACATGGTGGACTTTCGGATCAGCTCGGTTGGAGCACGGCGAGGCCGGCCTCGCGGAGCGGGGCCAGGGTGAGCGGGTCGGCGGCCGCATCCGTCACCAGGGTGTCGAAGGCGGCAAGCGGGCCGATCCGGCCCAGGTGCACCTGCCCTAGTTTGGCACCGTCGGCGACGATGATCGCGCGCGCCGCAGCGGCGAGCATCAGGGTCTTCACGCCGGCCTCCGGCAGGTTGATGTTGGTGACGCCGCCGTCGGCGTCGACGCCGTTGCAGCCGATGAAGGCGAGGTCGGCGTGCACCTGGCTGAGCACGGTCGCGGCGAGCGGGTCGACCAGCGAGTGCTGCAGCGGGCGCAGCGACCCGCCGGTGACGATCACGGTGAACCGTGGGATGGCGCTTTCCAGGGCCAGGGCGATGCTCAGTCCGTTGGTGATCACGACAATGTCGGTGAGGTCGGTGCGGGCCACGAGGGCCCGGGCGATCGCGAGAGTCGTGGTGCCCACGTCGAGGATCACGCTCTGGCCGCTGGCCACCAGCGATGCGGCGAGCTCGCCGATCTGCTGCTTGGGGATCACGGAAGAGACGAGCGCTTCCTCGAAGGAGAACTCTCGATCGGGACGGCTCGTGGTGGCGATCCCGGCGGGCACCGCGCCGCCGTGGATGCGGGTGAGCGTGCCGGCGCTCTCCAACTGGTCGAGATCGGCGCGGGCGGTGACGCCGGAGACGCCGAAGGTGTCGCTGAGCTCACTGACGCGCACGAAGCCGCGTTCGTCGACAAGCCGCTGGATCTGTTCCCGGCGCTGGTGGGCGGGCAACAAATCCCGGTCGGTCGGATGTTCCGCTGAGGCCATACCGCAATCTTCACTTATTTTGTGTCGCTTTTCAATACGCAAGTAGTGGTTTCGGTTGCGCAAATCGGCTAGCGTTGATGCCATCATGACTCCCACCCCAGAATTCGTCGCAGACACCGCCATCGCACGCCAGGCGCACACCCTGGCCGACGGCCGCGAGCTCATCTACTTCGATGACCCCGACACCACCCTGTCGCCCGACCGGGCGCCCGACCTGCGCGACCTCGGTCCGCGTCCGGCGAACGCGCGCATGCGCCAGGACCCGCTCAGCGGCGAATGGGTGTCTATCGCCGCGGCCCGGCAGAACCGGGTGTTCCTGCCGCCGGCGCACCTGGACCCGCTCGCGCCGTCCACCCCGGAGAACCCCTCAGAGGTGCCCAGCAACTATGACGTGGCCGTGTTCGAGAACAAGTCGCCTTCGTTCGGCCCGCTGCTCACCGACGACGACGCGCCCACCGGCCTGGACGATCTGCGCACGATCGGGCTGGGGCGCATCCGCACCTCGGTCGGCCGCTGCGAGGTCGTCTGCTTCAGCCCCGCCACCGAAGGCTCGTTCGGCAGCCTCTCGGTCACCCGCGCCCGCACCGTGATCGAAGCCTGGGCCGAGCGCACCCACGCGCTCTCCCAGATGCCCGGCATCGAGCAGGTGTTCCCGTTCGAGAACCGTGGCGAGGCCATCGGTGTCACGCTGCACCACCCGCACGGCCAGATCTACTCCTACCCGTACGTGACCCCGCGCACCCAGCGGCTGATCGACTCGATCGAGAGCTACGGCCCCACCCTGTTCGCCGACATCCTGGAAAGCGAACAAGCCGGCGAACGGGTCATCCTGCAGGGCGAGCACTGGACGGCCTTCGTGCCGTTCGCCGCCCGCTGGCCCGTCGAGGTGCACATGCTGCCGCACCGGCAGGTGGCCGACTTCGCCGGCACCACCCTGGCCGAGCGCGACGAGCTCGCGGTGCTGTACCGCCGGCTGCTGCGCGGCATCGACCAGCTCTACTCCACGCCCACCCCGTACATCGGTGCCTGGCACCAGGCACCGGTGAACGTGCACCGGGACGACATCCGGCTGATGCTGCAGCTCACCAGCCCGCGCCGCGCCGAGGACAAACTGAAGTTCCTGGCCGGCTCCGAGGCCGCCATGGGCGCCTGGATCGGCGACGTGACGCCCGAGCAGGCGGCCGACAACATCCGTGCAGCGATCGCGCGGTCGGACGCCGCCGATGCCGCAGCCACCGACAGCACCACCGGAAAGGCCCACTCGTGAGCGACCACCAGAGCATTCTCAGCGGCTTCCAGGGCCGGTTCGGCCGCGACGCCGACGGCCTGTGGTTCGGCCCCGGCCGGGTCAACCTGATCGGCGAGCACACCGACTACAACGACGGCTTCGTCTTTCCGTTCGCGATCAACCGCCGCGCCGTCGTGGCCCTCGCGGTGCGAGACGACCGGATGCTGCGGGTCGCCAGCTCCTTCACCGACGAGGTCGTCGAGATCTCGCTCGACGATCTCTCCCCCGAGACGGTGTCGGGCTGGTCGGCGTATCCGCTCGGCGTGGCCTGGGCCCTCGGCGAACACGGCGCGGACCTCGAAGCGGTGACCGGGTTTGACGCATACATCGACTCCGACGTGCCGATCGGCGCCGGGCTGTCGTCTTCCGCGGCAATCGAGTGCGCCACCGCCGTGGCCCTCGACGAGGTCTGGAACCTCGGCTTCGACAAGCGCGTGCTCGTGCGGGTGGGGCAGCTGGCCGAGAACCGGGTCGTTGGCGCGCCCACCGGCATCCTGGATCAGTCGGCGTCGCTACTGGGCCAGACGGATGCCGCCGTGTTCCTGGACTGCCGCAGCTTCGAGTCCGAGGTCACCCCGCTCGGCTTCGACGCCGCGGGCCTCGAGCTGCTGGTGATCGACACCAAGGTCAGCCACGCGCACGCCACCGGCGGCTACGCCGACCGACGTGCCTCCTGCGAAAAGGGCGCGGCTCTGATGGGCGTCGGATCGCTGCGCGACCTCACCGTGGACGACCTGCCGCGGGCCGCGTCGGTTCTCGACGAGGAGACATACCGCCGGGTGCGGCACATCCTCACCGAGAACCAGCGGGTGCTCGACACCGTGCGGGTGCTGCGCGAAGAGGGTCCCAGCGCCATCGGTGCATTGCTGGATGCGTCGCACGCCTCCATGCGCGACGACTTCGAGATCTCGGTCGCCGAGCTCGACCTCGCCGTGGAGACCGCCCGCACCGCCGGCGCCCTCGGGGCCCGCATGACCGGCGGCGGCTTCGGCGGCTCGGCCATCGCGCTCACCCCGCACGCACTGATCCCCGCGGTGCAGCAGGCCGTGTCTTCTGCGTTCGCCACCGCGGGCTTCACCGCGCCCGACATGTTCGTGGTGCGCGCCGCGGCCGGGGCCGCCCGCCTCGCCTAACGAGACACCGTCCGCGATCGAATTGCGGACTTCCCGCCTCCGTTTCACCAGCGAAAGGCGGGAAGTCCGCAATTGAGTCTCAGGGCGCCCCGAGTGTCGGTGGCTCGGCTCACGCTGTCCACATGAACGAGCCGACCCCCACCATCCACGACGTCATCCACACCGTCTTTGGCGGCGCCTTCGACGAGAGCACGGGCATCAGGCGCCGCCGCGTGCAGCAGGTCGAACAGGACCTGCGCGCCGCGCGCAGGCGGCCGAGAGAGTCTTGGCCAAGATGTCCGTGCAGGACCGCGAGCACATGGAGCGCGTGATCGGCCGCGTCACGGATCACCCATCGTCGACCGGCCCCGAGATCGAGGGCAGGCAGTCGACGATCCACCCCAGCTTCGAGTGAGTGAGGCTCCGGAGATCCGCCTCGACGACCTGCCCGAGCGGCCGCGGACGGTTCCAGTGTGCCGAAGGCGGGTGGCGGACGCCTATTTCGCCGGAACGACGGGGGTCGCCTCGCCGCCGGTGAGGCGGAGCAGCTCGGCGAACGTGGTGGGGAAGACCGTGTGCGCGTGCCCCGCCGCGGCCCAGACCAGGGGGTAATCGGCCAGGTCCTCGTCAACCAGGGTGCGAATCGGCGACGGATGCCCGACGGGCGCGACCCCGCCGATGACCTGCCCGGTGGCCTCTTTCACCAGGTCTTTCGACGCCCGGCCGATGGTGCCGTCAAGCCGCTCCCCCAGCCAGGCCGTGTCCACCCGGTGCGCGCCGGAGGTGAGCACCAGCAGCGGGGCGCCGTCGAGGGTGAAGACCAGTGAGTTCGCGATGGCGCCCACTTCGATGCCCAGCGCGGCGGCTGCCGCGACAGCGGTTGTGGCGGCGTCGTCGAACCAACGGATCTCGGGGTCGAGACCCTGGGCGTTCAGCGCCAGGCGCACTCTGTCGACGGCGGGATGCGCGGTGTTCACCATTCCTGCATCCTAGAGCCCCCCATCCGCCCACCTGGTCGAACGGGTAGAAGGACATAGGCCGATAAATAGGACGCTCTGGGCAATCCCGTCCTCATGAACTCACTTTTGCCTAGGTTCGGCGCGACATGGCGTCGGATTACTAGGGTGGAGCCATGACCGCCGACAGTGCCGCCCGCCTCATCACTCTGCCCGACCGTCCGGGGCCCCGGGTGGCCGAGAGCGCATTCGTCGCCGCCGGCGCCGTGCTGGTGGGCACCGTGAGCCTGGCGGAGCACGCGAGCGTCTGGTACAACGCGGTCCTGCGCGCCGAGGCCGAGCCCATCAGCATCGGCGCACGCTCGAACCTGCAGGACAACGTCTCCTGCCACGTCGACGGCGGGTTCCCGCTGACCGTGGGCCGCGACGTCTCGGTGGGCCACGGTGCCGTGCTGCACGGCTGCACTGTGGAGGACGGCGCCCTGATCGGCATGGCCGCCACGGTGCTCAACGGTGCCGTGATCGGCGCCGGCTCGCTCGTGGCCGCGGGCGCCGTGGTGCTCGAGGGCACCATCGTCCCGCCGGGCTCCCTGGTGGCCGGCGTGCCGGCCAAGGTGCGCCGCACCCTCACGCCAGAGGAAATCGAGGGCATCCGGCACAACGCCGTGGCCTACCTGGGCCACGCTGCGCTGCATCGCCTCGCGAACTGAGAGCCCCAGAATCGGCGGGATTCTGGGGCCTACCTCACGGTTCGCGGAACGAAACTAGGGCTTGAGCAGGCGCTCGGACGCCTTGACCACGTTGGCCAGCAGCATCGCGCGGGTCATCGGACCCACGCCACGGGGGTTCGGCGAGAGGTAACCGGCGACTGACGCGACGTCGGGGTGCACGTCTCCGGTGAGGATGCCCTTCCCGGTCTCCGGGTTCTCCACCCTGGTGATGCCCACGTCGAGCACCGCCGCTCCGGGCTTGATCCAGTCGGCCTGCACCAGGTGCGGCACACCCACGGCTGCCACGACGATGTCGGCGCGGCGCACCTCGGCGGCCAGATCGACGGTGCGGGAGTGGGTGAGGGTGACGGTGGCGTCCAGGCCCTTGCGGGTGAACAGCAGGCCCAGCGGGCGACCCACGGTGAGGCCGCGGCCGATGACGACCACGTTCTTGCCCGCGATCGGCACGTCATAGCGGCGCAGCAGCTCCACGATGCCGGCCGGGGTGCAGGGCAGCGGCGAGCTGAGCTCCCCCTCGATGCCGAGTACCAGACGTCCGAGGTTGGTGGGGTGCAGGCCGTCGGCGTCCTTGGCCGGGTCCATCAGCTCGAGCATGGCGTTCTCGTTGTGGCCCACCGGAAGCGGCAGCTGGATGATGTAGCCGGTGACCTCACGGGCGGCGTTGAGGTCGGCAATCGCGGCGCGCACATCCGCCGACGTGGCGGAGCCGGGCAGGTCGACGCGGATCGACTCGATGCCCACCTCGGCGCAGTCCCGGTGCTTGCCGGCCACGTAGGAGCGCGAGCCAGGGTCGTCGCCGACGAGCAGGGTGCCGAGGCCGGGCACGATGCCCAGCGCGGCCAACGCGCGTACGCGCTCGGTGAGTTCAAGCTTGACCTGGGTCGCGGTGGCGACGCCGTCGAGGGTGAGTGCGGTCATGCGACATCCGATCTGTTGGTAGTACTGCGCGCCGGCCCCAGCCTGGAGCCACGCGCCAATCGGGCAGCGGCCCTGCCGGCCCCCGACGCGGGGGCGGCGAAGTGCTGCCGGGTGCGGGCGGTGACGGATGCGCTGACGCTAGTGGCCGCATCCGTCACGACCCGACGGACCTACTGGGACAGGCCGGGGTAGAGCGGGAACGCGTCGGTGAGGCCCTTCACCCGAGCGCGGAGCGCGGGGATGTCGGCGCCGGGCTTGAGCGCCTCGGCGATGACGTCGGACACGACGGTGAACTCGGCGTCGCCGAAACCACGCGTGGCCAGGGCCGGCGTGCCGATGCGCAGGCCCGAGGTCACCATCGGCGGGCGCGGGTCGAAGGGCACCGAGTTGCGGTTGACGGTGATGCCCACCTCGTGCAGGGCGTCTTCGGCCTGCTGGCCGTTGATCTCTGAGTTGCGGAGATCGGCGAGCACCAGGTGCACGTCGGTGCCGCCGGTGAGCACGTCGATGCCCGCCGCGCGGGAGTCGTCGGCGGTGAGCCGGTCGGCCAGGATGCGGGCGCCGCGGAGGGTGCGCTCCTGGCGTTCCTTGAACTCGGGCAGCGCGGCGAGCTTGAACGCGGTGGCCTTAGCGGCGATCACGTGCATGAGCGGGCCGCCCTGCTGGCCGGGGAACACGTTGGAGTTGAGCTTCTTCGCCAGCGCGGTGTCGCGGGAGAGGATGAAGCCCGAGCGCGGACCGGCGAGGGTCTTGTGCACGGTGCTGGAGACGACGTCGGCGTACGGCACCGGCGACGGGTGGAGTCCGGCGGCGACGAGTCCGGCGAAGTGGGCCATGTCGACCCAGAGCTTGGCGCCCACCTCGTCGGCGATGGCGCGGAACGCGGCGAAGTCGAGCTGGCGGGGGTAGGCCGACCAGCCGGCGATGATGACCTGCGGCTTGTGCTCGAGCGCCTTGTCGCGCACGACGTCCATGTCCACTCGGAAGGTCTCCGGGTCGACGCCGTAGGCGACCGGGTTGTAGAGCTTGCCGGAGAAGTTGAGCTTCATGCCGTGGGTGAGGTGGCCGCCGTGCGCCAGCTCCAGACCCAGGATGGTGTCGCCGGGGGTGGCGATCGCGGAGAGCACCGCGGCGTTGGCGGTGGCACCGGAGTGCGGCTGCACGTTCGCGTATTCGGCGCCGAACAGGCTCTTGGCCCGGTCGATGGCGAGCTGCTCGGCCACGTCGACGTACTCGCAGCCGCCGTAGTAGCGACGGCCGGGGTAGCCCTCGGCGTACTTGTTGGTGAGCACCGAACCCTGCGACTGCAGGATGGCGCGGGGCACGAAGTTCTCGCTGGCGATCATCTCGAGGTAGTCGCGTTGGCGACCGAGCTCCTGCTCGAGGATCGCGGCGATCTCGGGGTCGACGACCTCGAGGGGCTCGTTGAAGGTGGAGGGTACGGAACTGGTAAGCACACTGTCGGACACGGGAAAACTCCTTGAGACTATCGATGGATGTGTCGTGGCCCAGGCGTGCGGTCACTAACCGTGTCAGTCGCTCCCCGATGGTGACCCATCTTTCGTGCTACGCCAGTCGCGACCCGGCAATACTATCAGCCGCGTGCGTTGCGAAGCTCGTCGATCACGAGCAGATCGGGCCGCAGGTGGTCGGTCTGGTAGGAGGCGCGGGCCACGAGGTGCGCGGCCATCGGAGCGGTGAGCGCCTGGAAGAGCACGATCGCGACCACCAGGGTCACGGTGCCGACACTGAAATTGGTCACCGCGATGTCCAGGGTGACCGCCATGAGGCCGAGGATCTGCGGCTTGGTTGCGGAGTGCAGCCGCGTGAGCACATCGGGGAAGCGCAGCAGGCCGACGCCGGCCGCGAGGCACATCAGGGCGGCGAGAAGCACCAGGACCGCGGTGACCACGTCGCTCCAAAGGGCGTTCATGCGCGGTTCCGGCCGGGCAGGAAACGGGCGACGCTGAGCGAGCCGAGCACGGCGAACAGGGCCAGCACCAGCAGCACCGGCAGATTATCGGTGTGCCGGTTGAACGCCATCTCGGCACCCAGCGCGCAGATGATGGTGGCGACGAGCACGTCGGAGGCGATCACCCTGTCCAGCACCGATGGTCCGCGGATGATGCGGTAGACGGCGGCGAGGGCGCCGGCGCCGAACATGAGGCCGGCGACGATCGCGACGATATCCATGGGGGTCATGCCTGGGCTCCGTTCTGGGGGTCTGTGGGGGTGTGCGGCCCGGCCGACCGGTCGAGGCCGTGGCGCAGGTCTTCTTCGGCGCGCACCCTGGAGACCCGCTCGACGTCCTCGGCGGAGCCGAACGCCAGCACGATGCGTCGCTCGGTGGCCAGCACCCGCGCCCGGAACTTCTGGGTCGCCGCCACGTCGTGCATGTTGATCACGTGCAGGTACAGGGTGGAGTCGAGCCGTTCGATGTCGACCACGATGGAGCCGGGCACGATGGAGGTGGCCACGGCGGTCCAGGTGAGGATGAGGTCGCTGCGGGTGCGCAGGTGCACCGCGACGATGGCGTTGCTCGGGGTGTAGCTGGGGCCCAGGGCGAGCCAGGACACGTCGACGGAGGCGCGCACGATGTCGAAGAGCAGCTTGCCGAACAGCCAGGCGCTGCGCCAGAGGTTGATTCTGCCGCTCAATTGCACGGCCGGCAGGTAGAAGACGATGGACACGACAGCGGCGAAGATCACCCCGGTGAGCAGGTTCAGCCAGGAGAATTTGCCCCATAGCAGCGCCCAGAGCAGCACCAGGCCGAGGAACAGCGGCAATTGGTTCAGGGCGGCGGCGAGGCGCTCCCGGCGCGCGCTCACGGGGCACCGCCGGGGAAGACGGCATCGATGTAGGTCGACGGCTCTTCGATGTTCGCGGCGGCGCGGGCGGCGAGGTCGAAGGCGGGGCCGGCGAAGACGGTGAGGCACACCGTGAGCGCCAGCATGGTGGCGGTGGCCGCGGTCATCAGCGGTGATGTGGTCTTGGTCAACACGGTGCCCTCGTCGTGCGGGTCGTCCTGCAGGGCGTTGAGCATGGCGGAGTCGTAGTTTTCCACGTCGCGACGCGGCCGCCAGAACGCCATGTTCCAGGCGCGGGCCAGCGCGTACAGGGTCAGCAGCGATGTGGCCGCACCGCCGGCCAGCAGCAGGTAGTTCAGTCCCCCGCCGACCTGCACGCCGGCGTCGAACAGGGCGACCTTGCCGAGGAACCCGGAGAAGGGCGGGATGCCGCCCAGGTTCAGTGCCCCGATGAAGAAGAGAATGGCGACGAACGGGGCGGCCTTGAGCATCCCGCCGAGTCTGGCCAGCGAGGTGGTGCCGCCGATGCGCTCGACGAGCCCGGCGCACAGGAACAGTGTCGTCTGGATCATGATGTGGTGCACGACGTAATAGATGGTGGCCGCGATCGCCGCCTCGGTGCCGATGGCGATGCCGAAGATCATGTAGCCGATGTGGCTGACCAGGGTGAACGAGAGCAGTCGTTTGATATCGGCCTGGGCCAGAGCGCCGAGGATGCCGATGACCATGGTGAGCAGGGCCACGATCATCAGCGGCACCTGCAGCCGGTTGTCGGGGAAGAGCAGCGTCTGGGTGCGCAGGATCGCGTAGACGCCCACCTTGGTGAGCAGTCCGGCGAACACCGCCGTGACCGGGGCCGGCGCCGTCGGGTAGGAGTCCGGCAACCAGAACGAGAGCGGGAACACCGCCGCCTTGACGCTGAAGGCGATGAGCAGCATCAGCCCGAGGATCAGCTGCACGTCGCCGGGCAGCTCCGGGATGCGTTCGGCCAGCAGCGCCAGCGTGACGGTGCCGGTGGCGCCGTAGATCAGGGCGATGGCGGAGAGGAACAGGATCGAGGAGACCAGGCTGACGACGATGTAGGTCACGCCGGCGCGGATGCGTGCACCGGTGCCGCCGAGGGTGAGCAGCACGTAGCTGGCCGAGAGCAGCATTTCGAAGCCCACGTACATGTTGAACAGGTCACCGGCGATGAACGCGTTGAACAGCCCCGCCGCCAGGACCAGGTAGGTGGGGTGGAAGATCGACACCGGGGTCTCTTGGTCGCCCTCCACGATGCCCTGGCCGACGGCGAAGAGCAGCACGCCCAGCAGCATCAGCGCCGAGACTATGAGCATGATCGCCGACAACCTGTCGACGACGAGCACGATGCCCCACGGCGCCTGCCAGTCGCCCACGTGCACCACGGCGGGGCCCTGCTGGTCGACGAGCACCAGCAGGATGGCGCTGATCACCACGACGGCCGCCAGCGAGAGCACGCTCACCGCCACCTGGTAGCGCGAGCGGCGGCCGAGGGCAAGGGTGAGTGCGGCGCCGAGCAGCGGGATGGCGACCACGAGGGGCACGAGTATGTTCATCAGGTGCCGGCCTCCCGGTCGCTGTTGCCGGTGTTGTCGGCTCCGCTGCTGTCGTCGTCGCTGCCGTCCTCGCTGGCGTCGAGCGACGCCTGCACGGCGGCCTCGTCGTCGGTGGAGGAGCGGAAGGTGACCTCGGAATCCCCGGAGGTCTCCGCGGCGTGCTCGTCGGTGAGGGTGTCGCCCTCGTCCCCGAGCTGGGCCAGCCACCAGGACCGGTAGATCAACGCGAGCAGCAGTGCGGTGATGCCGAAGTTGATCACGATCGCGGTGAGCATCAGCACCTGCGGCACCGGGTCTGCCATGGTGTCATCCAGGGACGTGCCGGTGACGATCGGTGAGCTGCCGGGCCGGCCGCTCATGATGAAGATGAGCAGGTTGGTGGCGTTGCCCACGAGCAGGAACCCGATCAGCACCCGGGTGAGGCTGCGCTCGAGCATGATGTAGATGCCCGCGGCGTACATCACCGCCATGACGATCACCAGGGTCAGGGAGGCGCTCATCGCGGGTCTCCTTCCGGTGCGTTACGGCTCTCGCCGGCCGGCTGAGTGATCGGGGCCGTGTCAGGTCCGGTGCCGGGCGCGGGCGCCTCGGCGGGGGTCCACTCCGACGACGCGTCGAAGCCGAGAGCGTCGCCGGCGTCGCTGGAGGCGTTGCCGATCGGCGGCACGGTGGAGTGGTCTTCTCCGTCGTCGCCGGGTTCGTCGAGTTCGCTCTGCCGGTCGATCTCGCTGCCGAGGCTGCGGAGGATGTCGAGGACCAGGCCGATGACCACGAGGTACACGCCGATGTCGAAGATGCTGGAGGTGCCGAAGGAGAGGTGGCCGAGCACCGGCAGGTCCGCCTCGAAGTACGCCGACTCCAGCGGGATCCCGGTGACGAACAGCGATCCCACGGCCGTGCCGACGGCGAGCACCACGCCGAGTCCCAGGATTTTGCCCGGGTCGATCGGGGCGGCTTCGCCCAATTCGTACCGGCCGCCGGCCAGGTACCTGGCCACCAGGGCCAAGCCCGCCAGCAGGCCGCCGGCGAAGCCGCCGCCGGGCAGGTTGTGGCCGGCGAAGAGCAGGTAGATCGACACGATGATGGCCGGGTGGAACAGCAGCCGCACCAGCACCTCGATGATGATCGACCGGTTCTCGGCCGACTGGGTGCGACCGCCGAGCAGCCAGGACTGGCGTGTCACGGCGTGGCCGGCGGAGCTGGCGTGCGGGTCGGCCACGACGCGGCGGCGGTTCTTCGGCTCGCGGCGTTTGCGGGACTCGCGGAGCCTGGGCATTTCTGTGCTGCGACCGGACACGAACAGCAGGCTGGCGACGCCGGTGGCCACCACGATGAGCACTGAGATCTCGCCCATGGTGTCCCAGGCCCGGATGTCGACGAGCATCACGTTGACGATGTTGTTGCCGTGGCCCTCTTCGACGGCCAGCCTGGGCAGTTCCGCGGCGATGCTCTGCGCCTGGCGGGCGCCGAGGGAGATGACCGCGATGGTGCCCATCACGATGCCAACGAGGGCGCCGATGATCGCCCGCCGGCGACGGTGCATCGGGCGGTTGTGCTCGGCGATGCGGCTGGGCAGCCGGCGGAGCACGAGCACGAAGACCACGAGGGTGATCGATTCGACGAGCGCCTGGGTGAGCGCCAGGTCGGGGGCGCCGTGGAAGGCGAACAGGGCGACCAGGCCGTAGCCGGTGACGCCGGCCAGCAGCACCGCGGTCATCCGCTGCCCGACCCTGGCGGCCATCACGGTGGCGATGATCATGACCAGGCCGATGATCACCTGCCCCGGGTAGTCCCAGAGCACGATGGCGTCGGGCCAGGTGCGGTTGACGAAGGACGCCGCGCCCAGCGCGAGCACGAACACCACGAGGATGGTGGACAGGTACTGCGGCAGACCGCCTCGCTGGGCGAGGTGGGTGGTCCGGGCGGCGATCCTGTCGATGAATCGCACGGTGTGGCCATAGCCGTGGCCGGCGTCCACCCAGGCGGGCACGGCGGCCTGCCAGCGGGCCACCCTCTTGCGCTGGGCGAAAATGACCAGGCCCAGCAGCACCACGATCGTGCTGAGCAACAGGGCCGGTTCGAACCCGTGCCAGAGCGCCAGGTGGTAATCGCCGCCGCCGGGCACGGTGTCGGCGTACGCGGCCAGCATCGGGTCGAGCAGCATCACGAATGGGCCCAGCAGCACGGTGGCGACCGAGAGGATGCCGGGGGCCAGAGCGAAGTCCCACCGACTGGCGTGCAGGGGGGTGTCGCTGATCACCGGGCGGGTGCCGAACGCGCCCCAGAAGAACTTGGCGCTGTAGGCGACGGTGAGCACCGAACCGAGCGCGGTACCGGCCAGGGCGATCCAGCCCCAGCCGTCGCCGGCCAGGCCGGCCTCGAGGAACGCGGTGAACACCGACTCCTTGGCGACGAAACCCAGGAGCGGCGGCAGGCCGGCCATCGACGCGACGGCGATGAGGGCGATGGCGGCGAGCGCCGGTTCGCGGCGGCCGATCCCCGAGAGCTTGCGCCAGTCGCGGGTACCGGCGCGGTGGTCGATGATGCCGACCACGAGGAACAGGGTGGCCTTGTACAACGCGTGGGCGAGCAGCAGCGCCGCCCCGGCGAGGGCAGCGTCGCGGGTGCCGAAGCCGACGACGACCATGAGGAAGCCGAGCTGGCTGACGGTGCCGTAGGCGAGCATCAGCTTGATGTCGTGTTGGCGCAGCGACCGCCAGGCGCCGACGAGCATGGTCCAGATGCCGATGGTGACCAGCACCGGCAACCAGCCCGGCGAGTCCGCGTAGCCGGGCGCGAACCGGGCGGTGAGGTAGATGCCGGCCTTCACCATCGCGGCGGCGTGCAGGTAGGCGCTCACCGGGGTGGGCGCGGCCATCGCGGCGGGAAGCCAGAAGTGGAACGGGATCAGAGCCGACTTCGACAGCGCACCGACCAGGATCAGCAGCACCGCCCAGATCGCGATCGGGCTCCCCCTGGGTTCGGCGACGATCGCGGCCAGCGAGGTGGTGCCGGCGTCGACGGAGATCATCACAACGCCGATGAGCATCACCAGGCCGCCGAAGGTGGTCACCAGCAGGGCCTGTAGGGCGGCACCGCGGCTCTCCCGTTTGGTCGTGTAGTGCCCGATCAGCAGGTAGGAAAGCACGCTGGTGATCTCCCAGAACATGAACATCACCAGGATGTCGTCAGCGGTGACCAGACCGTACATGGTTCCGGCGAAGGCGAGCAGCAGCGCGGCGAACCGGCCCAGACTGGGCTCGTCGGCGTCGAAGTAGCGAGCGCAGTAGATGAGCACCAGCGCACCGACACCGGTGACGACGAGGGCCAGCAGCCAGGCGAGTGCATCCACCCGGAAGGACAGACTGATGCCCAGCTGCGGGATCCACGGCAGGCTCTGGGTGACGGCGCCGCCGGCGGTGATCACGCCCGTCTGGGTGAGGGTGTAGCCGAACGCCACAGTGGGCAGGATGGCCACGACATAAAAAACGCGCAACCCGATCAGGCGGGTGAGCGTGGGAGTGAGAACGGAAACGAGCAGGAAGACCAGGAGGATTGTCGCCATGGGGCCTCCCGGCTCTCTGTAAAAGAGTGTCGTCTCTACGGTCAGAGTGTCACTGCCCAGTCTACAGGAGGGGTCTTTCGACCCTGACCGGTGAGCATCCGTCGACTAGTGTTGCCGCAAACCCCAGATCGGATGCTCCACGTGACCACTCGCACCACAGGGCCTGACCGCCCCGAGAACTCGCCCGCACGCACCAGCGCCACCCCGCACCGCTCCGGCCACGAGGAAACCCCGCTCGAGCACATCGATGACGCCCTGAGCGTGCACGAGGACCAGGGCCTGCACAAGGGCCTCAAGGCCAGGCACGTGCAGATGATCGCGATCGGTGGCGCCATCGGCACCGGCCTGTTCCTCGGCGCGGGCGGCCGGCTGGCCATCGCCGGTCCCGCCCTGGTGTTCGTGTACGCGATCTGCGGCTTTTTTGCGTTCCTGATCCTGCGGGCGCTCGGCGAGCTGGTGCTGCACCGGCCGACCTCCGGCTCCTTCGTGTCGTATGCGCGGGAGTTCTTCGGGGAGAAGACCGCGTTCGTGACCGGCTGGCTGTACTGGCTGAACTGGGTGATGACCGCGATTGTGGACGTGACCGCGGTGGCGCTGTACATGAACTTCTTCGGCAAGTACTGGGCCCCGTTCGGCGACGTGCCGCAGTGGCTGTTCGCGCTGCTGGCCCTCGCCGTGGTGCTGGGCCTCAACCTGCTCTCGGTGAAGGTGTTCGGTGAGCTGGAGTTCTGGTTCGCCCTGATCAAGGTCGTCGCCATCGTGGTGTTCCTGATCGTGGGCACCTGGATGGTCATCTTCGGCACCCCGGTGGAGGGCGCGACGGTGGGCTTCTCCCTGATCGCCGACAACGGCGGCTGGCTGCCCAACGGCCTGCTCGCGTCGGTGCTCGTGGTGCAGGGCGTGGTCTTCGCCTACGCCTCGATCGAACTGATCGGCACGGCCGCCGGCGAGACCGAGAACCCGGAGAAGGTGATGCCCAAGGCCATCAACACGGTGATCGTGCGCATCGCGGTCTTCTACGTCGGGTCGGTCCTGTTGCTCTCGCTGTTGTTGCCGTACACGGCATACGAGGCCGGCGTGAGCCCCTTCGTGACGTTCTTCGGTTCGATCGGTGTCGAGGGCGTCGACGTGATCATGAACCTCGTTGTCCTCACCGCAGCGCTGTCCTCGCTGAATGCCGGCCTGTATTCCACCGGACGCATCCTCCGGTCGATGTCCCTGGCCGGGTCGGCCCCCCGGTTCGCCGACAAGGTGAGCCGCAATGGGGTGCCGTTCGGCGGCATCCTGCTCACCGGTGTCGTCACCCTGCTCGGCGTGGCCCTGAACGCGCTTGTTCCCGACGAGGCGTTCGAGATCGTGCTGAACATGGCCGCGATCGGCATCATCAGCGCCTGGGGCATGATCGTGCTCTGCCAGCTGCGGTTGCAGGCGTGGGCGAAGGCGGGCATCCTCACCCGGCCGGCGTTCCGGATGCCCGGTGCCCCGTTCACCGGGTACCTCACGCTGGCCTTCCTCGCGACGGTGCTCGTGCTGATGGCGTTCGACTGGCCGGTCGGCACCCTCACCATCAGCTCGCTCGGCCTGATCATCCCGGCGCTGATCCTGGGCTGGTTCGCCTGCCGTGGCCGGATCCTCGAGATCGCGGCAGCTCGGCCGCCGCTGCCCACCGCCAAACGCTAGGCCGGTCTGCCCCGCCAACTGTTGCCCGTGCGGACAAGTGCACCCGGTACGCCGGGCGCACTTGTCCGTTTCGGCACCAGTTGCGGCGGGGCTCAGGCGGCGCGGCGTCGGCGGATGACGATGTCGCTGAACAGCACCAGGGCCAGGGACAGCAGGATGATGGCCACGTACACGAACGGCACCGTGCCGAGCCCCACCCGGTCCAGCAGGAACGCTCCCACGAACGCGCCCAGGCCGATGCCGATGTTGAACGCCGTGGTGTACACGGCGCTGGCGGTGTCGCGGATGCGCACCGACGCGGTGTGCAGCAGCCGGGTCTGCAGCAGCGGCGGGAATGAGCCGAACGCCAGGCCCCAGACCAGGAACGCGATGATCGCCACGGGCAGCACCTCGGTGGACAGTGCCAGCACGCTCACGCTGACGGCGGTGACCGCCAGGCCGAGCACCAGGCCAAGCTGCGGGCGCTTGCTGAACACCACCCCGCTGATGAACAGGCCGATCGCCCCGGCGATGCCGTAGGCGAAGAGCAGGGGTGCCACGGCGTCGCTGCCCACGCCGAGGGTGTCGCTGAGGAACGGGGCGATGTAGGTGTAGAAGGTGTAGTGCCCGATCATGGTCAGCGCCGTGATCACGCAGACCAGCGCGACGGCGCCGATCGTGGCATCCCGCGGCAGCTTCGCGGGCAGCGTGACCGTGCCGGTGGCCGTCGTCACGGGCTGTGCCGGCTTGGCGTTGTAGTGGTCGACCTTGGGCAGGAACCTCCAGATCACCACGGCGCCCACGAGCATCAGCCCGGCGAGCACCACGAACGAGAGCCGCCAGCCGAGCAGGTGGCCGAGGAAGGTGCCCAGCGGCACCCCGAAGACGAACGCCAGTGTGCCGCCGGCGATGGTGATCGAAACCGCGCGGGCGATCTGGTCCCTGGGCACGAGGTGCGCGGAGTACGCGCCGACCACGCCCCAGAACAGGCCGTGCGCCAGCCCGCCGATCACCCGGGAGATCACCACGAAGGTGTAGTCGGGGGCGATCGCGGTGAGCACGTTGCTCAGCGCGAACACGACCAGGACCATCAGGATCAGCCCGTGCCTGGGCATCCGGCGGGTCAGCAACGCCAGCGGTGTGCTGGTGATCACGACGGTGAAGGCGAACCAGGACACGAGCAGCCCGACCTGGGACTGGCTCACGCCCAGCGAGCTGCTCATTTCCGGCAGCAGGCCGGTGGGCAGCATCTCCGAGGTGACCGAGAGGAACACAGCGGCGGAGAGGGCGATCAGGCCGATCCAGGGGAACGGTCCGGTGGGGGCTTTTTCGTTCGGACCGGGAACGCCGGTCGATGGCAGCGTGATGGGCGCGGTGAATGACATGGGTGCTGTGGCTCACAGACAGGATGCCGCTTGCCCGAGGCCAGCGGCTGTCACGGCTGGCTGCGCGGGGTTCTTCAAGCGGTGCGCGCCGACGTGCGCGCCCGGGGCCGGTGAGATTCCGCCGACCACGGACTAGCTTAGCCGAGTGAGCCCGCAAGCGACAGGGTCGCCCGGCGTAACCGGCCGGCCGGCCGCTGATGCCGGTGTGCACCGGCAGTCCCGGTAATCTGGTTCGATGAACACCAGTCTTCCGGCTCCCGTGCACCACCACCACCTGGTCGTCACCCTCGTCTGCCCCGACCAGCCCGGTATCGTGCACGCCGTCAGCGGCGCGATCGTTCAGGCCCGTGGCAACATCACCGAGAGCCAGCAGTTCTCCAGCGCCGACACCGGCCGGTTCTTCATCCGTCTGCAGGTGGAGTCCCCCGCGAACCGCGACGAACTGCAGGCCGCGCTCGCGCCGATCATCGAGCGGTACGCCATGGCGTCCGTCATCGACGTTGTCGGGCGGCCGCTGCGCACCCTGGTGCTGGCCTCCACCGCCGGGCACTGCGTCAACGACCTGCTCTTCCGCCAGCGCGGTGGCCAGCTGGCCGTCGAGGTGCCGCTGGTGCTCAGCAACCACGGCACCCTGCGCGACCTGGTCGGGTTCTATGGCGTGCCGTTCGAATCGCTGCCGATCACGGATGCGGCCAGCAAGGCCGCGTTCGAGGCTCGCGTGGTCGACGCCGTCGAGGCGAACGACATCGAACTGGTGGTGCTGGCCCGGTATATGCAGATCCTCTCCCCCGAGCTGTGCGCGTATCTCGAGGGCCGCGCGATCAACATCCACCACTCGTTCCTGCCCGGCTTCAAGGGGGCCAACCCGTACAAGCAGGCCCACGCCCGCGGTGTGAAGCTCATCGGCGCCACGGCGCACTTCGTCACCAGCGACCTGGACGAGGGTCCGATCATCGAGCAGAACGTGGTGCGCGTGGATCACTCCCGCACCCCCGCCGAGCTCGTCGCGATCGGTCAGGACGAGGAGAGCCGCACCCTCACCCAGGCGGTGAAGTGGTTCGCCGAGAACCGGGTGCTGCTCGACGGAGCACGCACCATCATCTTCAAGTAGCCCGGTCGGTAGGATTGGCGGGTGAACGACACCCGCCCCACCCCGACCATCGGCGCCAACGACATCCTGCGTTTTGTGCTTGAACTGTTCGCCTTCGTGAGCCTGGCGCTCTGGGGGTTCCTGGCCTGGCCGCTGCCGTGGCCGGGCATCCTGGTGGGCATCCTCGCGCCGGCCTTCGCGATCCTGGTCTGGGCGCTGTTCCGCTCGCCCAAGGCCGTGTTCCGGCTCGACCCGTTCGGCAAGGCGATCGTGGAGATCTTCGTGTTCGGCGCCGCGGCGTTGGCCTGGTGGGACCTGGGCCAGCCGATTGTTGCCGGCGTCTTCGCGGTGGTGGCCACCGTCAGCGGTGTGCTCTCCGGCCGCAAGGAGCTCGGCGCCTGAGCATTACTGCAGCAGACCGATGATGGCGCCCATCACGGTGAAGGACACCACGTTGTACGACCCGTTGATCGCGAACAGCACGAGGCTTCTCCGTTCGAACAGGTAGTTCACGCCGAAGGCTGCGGCCACGAACGTCGAGCCGGTGGCGAATCCGGCGAACGTGCCGAAGCCCGGCCCGTTCGAGCCGATGAACGCGGCCAGGCTGATCGCCATGACGATCGCCAGGATCGCCGAACCGATGAAGACCCGCGCGGTGCCGTGCTTCAGCTGTTCGTCGGTGACGCCCGCCGCGCGCTGCCACGGGCGGGCGAACACCACCGAGTACCAGAGCCCGCCGATCACGAACGACGAGAGTGCGGCCAGCGCGACCGCCAGCCAGTTGAATGACACGTCCATGTCTACTCCCGGGATACCTGGTCCCGGCCACTCCGGGACACTGTCACGCTAACCATCAGGGCGCGGTGCGTCTTGTAGAAAATTCCGGCACCGTCGGCGACGGCACACCCTCCGGCTCATCCAGCGGCACGAAGGCGGCGTAGTCGACACCGAAGCGGGTGACGATGTCGAGGTACCGGCTGGGCGAGAAGCCCGTGAACGCCCGGAAGACCCTGATGAAATGGGGCTGGTCGTAGTACCCGGACGTGGCCACCAGATCGGCCCAGCTGGGCATCGGCCCCTGCAACGGGAGTGCCTGGATGAACTGGCGGAACCGGACGATGTCCGCGTAGGCCTTGGGGGTGACCCCGCACCAGGACTTGAAGTCGTCGATCAGGCGGTGGTGGCTGAGCCCGGCGGCCGCCGCGATCTCCGGCACCGGCGCATCCGGGTTCTGGTGGATGCCGGCCCAGGCCCGCAGCACCGCCGGCGGCGCCGAGCCTGGCCGTCGCCGGGCGCGCAGGTGGTCGATCAGCAGCGCCACCGCCGCCGCCGGGTCGGGG